>NZ_CAWPRX010000218.1:0-35578 GCF_963890365.1 Tychonema sp. LEGE 07196
ACATATCTACCCCCCCCAACCCCCCCTTATAAAGGGGGGGAGTCAAACTGTCGGTAGTAGCATAACTTTATGAAATTGGTATTAATCAATCCGTAAATTGAAAGGCAAGCGAACGTAAACGCCTTGCGGGTCGTTCATGGACTTGACAACAGCTAATTCATCCTGCATTTTCTTAACTTCAGCAGTCAGCGGGTCGAGTTGGGTGGCGGGTTCCAAAACATGAACGCCTGAAAGTCTTTCCAAAATTCGCTCCTCCAAAGTGCGATTTTTTGGATATTCTTCTAACTGCCAGTTTTCACCTAGTTTAGCTTGCTCCGCCGCAGCTTTGATAGCGTCTTCTAAACCGCCAATTTCATCGACTAAACCCAACTGTTTCGCGGCGGTACCAGACCAAACTCTGCCTTGAGCAATTTCTTGCACCTTGTTTTTTGGTAGTTTGCGGGAGTCGGCGACTTTGGTGATAAATCGATCGTAAATGCGATCGACTACTCTCTGAATATTCGCCAATTCTTGAGGAGTTTTCGGGCGGGAAATCGTTTTACTATCGGCAAAGCGGGCGGTTTTCACCACGTCCCAAGTCACGCCGTTGTTAGCAGCCAACTTTTCGACGTTAAATAGCATTCCAAACACGCCGATGGAACCCGTAATCGTACTCGCTTCGGCAAAAATTTTGTTGGAACCCATCGAAATCCAATAGCCACCGGAAGCTGCTAAATTGCCCATCGACACGATAACTGGCTTTTTTTTGCCCGTCAGCGCGACTTCGCGCCCGATGACTTCCGCTGCAGTCGCGCTGCCTCCGGGACTGTTAACGCGCAAAACTACTGCTTTTACGTCGTCATTTTCTCGGATTTTCCGCAATTCTCTAGCAATGCGATCGCCCCCTACTTGAGTCGGGCCGCCGTCCCCATCGACAATCTCACCCTCAGCGTAAAGCACAGCAATCTGGTTTTTCTTGTCAGCGCGAGTAGAGTTTTTACTCTCAGCAACTCTCGCGTAGTTTTTCAAGCTAATTTGCTTAAAAGATTTGTCTTCGCGATCGGTTCCTGTAAGTTTTTTGAGTTCCGTCGTAATTTCGTCAAAGTATACAACTTTATCAACTAACTTGCTTTTGAGAGCTTCGTCAGCCATCAAAGTTCCGCCATTATCTGCCACCGCTTGCAGTTGCGGCACAGTCAATTTGCGGCTGGGGCCGATAGTTTTTAGGTATTCTCCCCAAATATCTCCGAGCAGTTTTTGAGTTTGCTGGCGATTTTCGGGACTCATTTGTTTGAGCAAAAACGGTTCCACGGCTGACTTGTATTTGCCGACGCGAGTCACTTGCACTCCCACGCCGTATTTTTCCAAAGCACCAGTCCAGAACATTGCCTGACTGCTAAAACCGTTGATTTCTAAAGAACCGTAGGGATTGATAGCAATTGTGTTGGCGACTGAACCGAGGTAATAATCTCGCTCGTTCCAGTCCATTTCGTAAGCAATAATGGGTTTTTTGGCATCTCGGAAACGCTGTAAGGCCGATCGAACTTCTTTGAGATTAGCAAACCCGCTGCTGCTGGAATCCGAACTGCCTTCGAGATAAATACCCACGATTTTGGGGTCTTTTTTCGCAGATTCGATCGCGTCTAAAACAGTCCGCAGCGTCACTGCATCGCCGGAATCGTCCGAAAGCACTCCTTGAATCGCCGCACTCGTGCTGCGGTTCGGTTTGCTATCAGTGATATTTAAAGAAAGGTCTAATACCATTACAGACTTATCTTTAACTTGCGGGCCTGAATCTTTTGAGGACGATGCCGCAACAGCAATTAGCAGTACCAGCCCTCCCAATCCGACGCCACCCAGCAGCAACAATCCTAGGAAGGTTCCCAGCAAACTTGCACAAGTATATTTGAGGAAATCTTTCATTTAGGTAATCGATAATTGGGAATTAGGCATTGTTAGCTGTTGACTGTTGACTGTTAACTGTTGACTGTTAACAATGTCAACTAACAACTGCCAACTGCCAACTGCCAACTGACATCCTTCTATCTTAGCCTTTCCAAAACCGCTTCTAAAAACCTATGTAAATCTTTTCTTGAAGAACAAGATGTCACAGAAGCCCAAGTCCACGGTGTAACTTCCTCAAGGTAAAAAGTAGTGCATTACTGCTTGCTTATCGCTTGGCGGTTGCCCAGTTTTCAGCATGGCCACAATTCCTTAGTTAAAGTTTACGACCTTGAGGGGGTAAATTATTTAGTTGTAGTGGGATGATTAATTTGTGTTAGGTGTTTTACGGCTTTCACCCCGTCTAAGCCTTAACAACCCGCATTAATCCAGCGTTATCAAATCATACATTAATTTTGCCTCATCGGTGTCAAAAGCCGAAATACTAAGAATTAGATATTCTAATCCTTGGTAAACCTAGATATTCCGGCTACTGAATAAAACCCCAGAATGCTTTAACTCGTCGAGGTTAGCGCAGCCGGTACAAAACATCGTTGTGGCAATCTCTGCAATCAAAACCTCAGCTAGGAGGGCTGTGGCTGATTCCGATTCCGCTGCGGCTTGCAGAAAGGGCCGCGCCAGTCCCGCCACATCCGCGCCGAGGGCGATCGCCTTCGCTGCATCCAAGCCGTTTTGCAAGCCTCCAGAGGCAATCAGGGGAACATCCGGGGCGGCAGCGCGGGTGCTGACAACGCACTCGGCTGTCGGGATTCCCCAGTCAGCAAAGGTGGCACCCAATCGGCGCTGCTTGCTATCTTTAGCTCGCTCTCCTTCTATTTTCGCCCAAGAAGTGCCTCCGGCTCCGGCAATGTCGATCGCGCTTACTCCGGCGGCGAGCAATTTCTCTGCCATCTTTCCTGAAATACCGTTGCCAACTTCTTTAGCAATTACGGGTACTGGTAATTTTTCGCACAATTTAGCAATTTTATCTAGCAGTCCTTTAAAGTTAGTATCGCCTTCGGTTTGAACGCATTCTTGCAGCGGATTTAGGTGTAAAATAAGAGCATCTGCTTCGAGAATGTCGATAATTTTTTGGCATTCTTCTAAACCGTAATTGTAGTTTAATTGCACCGCTCCGATGTTAGCAAATAGCAGAATATCAGGAGCGCGGCGGCGCACTGCAAATGTGGGAGCTAGTTGAGGGTTTTCGACAGCGCATCGCTGGGAACCGACTCCCATTGCTAGTTTGTATTCTTGAGCGACATCGGCGAGGCGGTAGTTGATTGTCTGGGCTAGTTCTGTGCCGCCTGTCATGGAGGATATTAGCAGGGGTACGGCTAGTTTTTTGCCGAGGAATGTGGATGTTAAATCGATTTGGGCGCGATCGAGTTCTGGCAAACAGCAGTGAGCAAAACGGTAGTTTTCTAGTCCGCTGGTTGTTTCGCGAAATTGTACGTCTTCTTCGAGGCAGATCCGCAGATGATCTGCTTTGCGGGTTTCGGTTTGCGAGGGCGAGGTTAGCGGCAAGTTCACAGTGGCTGTTTGGGGAAAGAGTTTTGAGTTGGGAATATAGTAATTTTATTTCATTTTTGAGGTTTTTTTTTACCGCAGAGAGCGCAGAGGGCGCAGAGGAGTAGAAATGAGAGATGTTTGCAAATTATGTTTTCTGTTGCTTTGTTATCCAGGAACGGTCATCGGTACGCCGTTATCTGAAGGTTTTAATTTCAGCAGCAAAGGCACTGCTTTTTGCACCCACGCTTTGATTGAGGTGTAATTTACCGCATCTTCGCCGAAACAAATGTCTAGCATATCGGTGTGAATTATGCCGGGATTTAAAGGAATTGCTGCCATACCTCGCGGGAGTTCTTGGGCGAGCGATCGTGTAAGTCCTTCGATCGCCCATTTGGAAGCGCAATAGGGCGCGACTTCCGGCGAAGTTGACCTTCCCCAACCGGAACTAAAGTTGACAATTATGCCGCTTTTTTTCGCAATCATTGCCGGGACAAAGTGGCGAATCACATTAGCAGTACCTTTAATATTAACATCAATTAGCTGAGAAAATTCTTCGCTGCCGATATTCCAAAGAGGCGCGGGATGGTTGACTAAAGCTGCATTGTTGATGAGCAAATCTGGAGCCTGATTATTTGCCAGTATTTCTGTAGCCCAAGCTTTGACTCGATCGTCGCTGGCGACATCCAAACAAGTAAAATAATGGGGTTTACTATATTTTTGGTTGAGTTTTTTCACCGCTTCCGAAGAACGGGCGCATCCCACAACTGTGTGTCCCAATTCAATAAATTTTTCGGTCAGGGCAAGACCGAGACCGCGACTGACTCCGGTAATTACAATTAATTTCGTCATAGATTTGCTGAAGTTTGGCAGAAAGTAATACAATACATATTGACTGGAAAATTGACAAATCGATCGCAGGGAATAAACCATGAAAGTAAAAGCAGCAGTTGCTCGCAGTGCCGGCCAACCTTTGACTGTTGAGACGGTGGATCTGGATGGGCCGCGGGCCGGAGAGGTGCTGGTGGAAATTAAAGCGACTGGTGTTTGTCACACAGACGCTTACACTCTTTCCGGGGCCGATCCCGAAGGTTTATTTCCTGCTATCTTAGGCCACGAGGGAGCCGGGATTGTGGCAGATGTTGGGCCGGGAGTGACAAGTGTCAAAAAGGGCGATCGGGTAATTCCACTTTACACTCCCGAATGTCGCAACTGCGAATATTGTTTGAGCTACAAAACGAATCTCTGTCAAGCAATTCGCCTGACTCAAGGGCGGGGAGTGATGCCCGACGGCACGAGTAGATTTTCCATAGACGGTGAAAAAATTCACCATTACATGGGAACTTCTACCTTTGCAAATTATACAGTATTGCCAGAAATTGCGGTAGCAAAAATTCGGGATGACGCTCCTTTTGATAAAGTTTGTTTGATCGGCTGCGGCGTAACCACGGGCATCGGCGCTGTCATCAATACCGCGAAAGTAGAACCAGGTTCTAATGTGGTAGTTTTCGGTTTGGGCGGCGTGGGTTTAAACGTAATTCAAGCCGCTCGCATGGTTGGAGCTAACATGATTGTCGGCGTAGATTTGAATCCCGACAAGCGAGAAATGGCAGAAAAATTCGGCATGACTCACTTTGTTAATCCCTCGGAAGTGGGAGGCGATTTAGTTGCTTATTTGGTAGATTTAACAAAAGGCGGAGCTGATTACAGTTTTGAATGTATCGGCAACATTAATGTGATGCGCCAAGCTTTAGAATGCTGTCACAAAGGTTGGGGCGTGAGCGTAATTATTGGGGTAGCGGGAGCAGGTCAAGAAATTAGCACCCGCCCGTTTCAGCTAGTAACTGGTAGGGTTTGGAAAGGCTCGGCTTTTGGCGGGGCGAAGGGCAGAACAGATGTTCCTAAAATTGTTGATTGGTACATGGATGGTAAAATTGACATTGACAGCTTGATAACTAAAGTAATGCCGATCGAGCAAATTAACAAAGCCTTTGATTTAATGCAAAAAGGCGAAGTAATTCGCACAGTCTTAACATTTTGAAGAAAGAAGGAAGAAGGAAGAAGGAAGAGGGAAGAAGGAAGAGGGAAAAAGGAAGAGGGAAGAAGTCATTAGTCCTCAGTCATGTTTTGCTGTCGCCTCCGAGCTTTGGGTCCAACGTCATCAGGAAGAAGGAAGAAGGGAAAAGCGGCACCGCAAACAACTTCTCTCATCTCTCTTCCTCTGCGCCCTCTGCGCCCTCTGCGGTTAAAAAAATCTAATTCCAAAATGAAATAGAATTAACATGATCTCTCACACCCTAAAACTGCACAAAGAATATCAAAGCTTTGGCGGCAAACTCGGCTTTTACAGCCATCAATCCTCAACCTGCAACAGCGAAATGAAATTCACTGTTTACCAACCGCCCCAAGCCCAACATCAACCCGTACCAATTCTCTATTTCCTATCAGGTTTAACCTGCACCGAAGAAAATTTTATGGCAAAAGCGGGGGCGCAACAATTTGCGGCAAAATACGGGTTAATGCTAGTTGCGCCAGACACTAGCCCGCGCAATACTGGGATTCCTGGCGAAGACGACAGTTGGGATTTGGGAAGCGGCGCGGGTTTTTATATTGATGCGACAGTTGCGCCTTGGAATTCTCACTATCGAATGTACAGTTATGTGGTTGATGAATTGCCGAATTTAATCGCCGAAAACTTTCCAGCGATACCGGAAAAACAGGGAATTTTCGGTCATTCGATGGGCGGACACGGGGCTTTAATTTGTGCGCTAAAAAATGGCGGTCGCTATCTTTCAGTTTCCGCTTTTGCGCCTATTTGCGCGCCCGTGCGCTGCCCTTGGGGACAAAAAGCTTTTGCAAACTACCTCGGTGGTGACAAAGAGATTTGGAGCGCTTGGGATGCTAGCGAATTGGTTGCGGAAGCGCAGTACAACCGTCCAATTCTGATTGACTGCGGCACTGCTGATTCGTTTTTGGCTGACGGGCAGTTGTTGCCGGAAGTGTTCGCGGAGGCTTGTGCGAAAGTCGGACAACCGCTAACTTTAAGGATGCAGGAAGGTTACGATCATAGCTATTATTTTATAGCGAGTTTTATGGAGGATCACATTCGCCATCACGCGGCTGTTTTGTGCGGGTAAAACTTGAAAAATAAACCCTGAAGTAGGGTGCGTCAGTTACCAAGATTTTTGCGAACAACCCAGTATTTCAAAACTGACGCACTCCTCGAATAAATGGTGCGTCAGAATTCGACTTTTGGCGATGATTGAGAATTACTACACTGACGCACCCTACAATGTTAATTTAGATCGATCGCAAATACCCAGTCTTTGTATTGGCTGTCGCGATTTTCGATAATCCCGGTGAGTTTGTCCAAAATCTTTTCGGTGATGGGTCGGTTTTGAGGCAATTGATAGTTTTCTATTCGGTTGATTGGGGTAATTTTGGCGGCGGTTCCGCAGAGGAAAATCTCGTCTGCAATCAACAGTTCTGATTTATCAACTGGTCTTTCTATGACTTCTATTCCTAAGTCTCTAGCAATAGTTATAACGCTGTCTCTGGTAATTCCTTCGAGGATATCTTGATCGAAACCTGGTGTCACTAATTTACCGTTTCGGGCGACAAATATGTTCATTCCTGAAGCTTCGCTGACTTTTCCTTGGGTGTTCATCATAATCGCTTCGTCGAAGCCGGATTCGACTGCTTCTGTTTTGGCTAAGGCGGAGGTGATGTAAGCGCCGCTAATTTTGCCTCTCAAGGGTAAGCTGCGGTCTTCTTGGCGGTACCAAGAGCTAATTCTACAGTTGACTCCTGCTTTGGGCAAGTAGTCGGAAAGTTCTAATCCGTAGACAAAGAAATCTGTTTCTACGTTGTGCAGTCGGGGGGCAATTCCTAAGCTGGATGTGTAGACGAAAGGGCGGATATAAAATGATTTTGTGGGCTGGTTTTTCTGGACAAAATCAATGATTATTTGTTGAATTTTGTCGGCGGGTAAATCGCAGTGGAGGAAGCTAGCACTTTGACTTAATCTTTCACAATGGCGGTTTAATCTAAATAGGAGGATGCGATCGGGATTTTGGGGGTCTGGAATTCCTCGCAACCCGCCTAAAACTCCGGTTCCGTAGTGCAGGGCGTGGGTGGCTATGGAAATGTTGGCGTCGCTAAATGGGAGAAATTGGTTTTGAAAGTAGGCAATTGGTAGAAAACTATCCATGATTTAAGCTGGAGATGAGTTTGGCTTTCCGCGAGGAGTCGTGAATTGGGTTATACTACCATAAGTTATACCAATTTCATAAAGTAGTGCTAGATATTACCCCCCCCCAACCCCCCTTCGTAAGGGGGGGCTAAGACTTCATCAGCACATCTTTAGAAAAATGGTATTAGACGATTTTAGATACTTCGGCTTCGCTGTACAAGTTTTAGATTCTTCGACTTCGGCTTTGCTGTACAAGTTTGAGATTTTGGATTGAGAATAATTGATGACTATTGGGCTTTGATGCTTGCATACTGTTGCATTATTTGTTGAAACTGGGATGATTGTTTTGTGGTTTTATCGATCGATAAAATAATATAAATAGCGGTCAGGTTGGGAGATAATTGTATTGTTTTGAGAAAGAGTGCGATCCTCTTTGGGGGCTTCGCTAACGACTGCAAGCAAATATCAACGAAGGGGTAACTGTGGCACGTAAATGTTTCATCATTGAAATGGGGATGGGTATTGACCAGCACGGACAGGAACCGACTGTAGCGGCGGCTAGGGCTGTACGGAATGCGATCGCCAATAATGCTCTGTTAGGTGTCTGGGAAGTGGCGGGTTTGACTGACCCAAATCAGATGATTGTGGAGGTTAAGGTGGCTGTTCCTTACCCGGAACAAGTGCGACCCGATGAGGTGTTGGCGGTGCTGCCTTTTGGTAGCAAAACTCTGATTGTGGAGCAAGGAGGCATGGTGGTGGCGGGAAGGGCGATCGCCTCTCTGAATGATAAAAATGATGAAATGTTAATCGCTGTGGCGGCTGTGACTGTTTTTGTGGACACTCAGGACTAATTTTGTGTGGTTTGAATAAATCAGCCATGAAGTGCGATCGCCCGTGAGAAAATTACGATCGATTTAGGCAAAGTGGTAGGGTGCGTCAGAGATTTGGCCTCAAACACAAGAGAAAAGGCGAGGTTCTGACGCACCCTACAAAATTCAGTGTTACTCCGAGTTACTCCGATCGGGTGAAAGTGCGATCGGACGCTGTACGGTCTTTCCGAAGCAAGTTGAGCAAACCGAACACGCCGAACACGCCCAGCCAACCGAAGTTATTGGGGCGATCGCGCCGAGCACTCAAAACTCCAGAATTCGCCCCAGCCGGCGTCACTGTCGTAACGTCTGTCCTAACGTCTGTGGAGCTTCCGGTAGTACCAGTAGTGCCTGTCGTACCAGCCGGCATTGGTGTCGTACCTGTTGTACCTGTTGTACCTGTTGTGCCTGTCGTACCAGTCGTACCCGTGCCAGCAGTACCTGTTGTACCAGTGGTATCGGTTGTACCAGCAGTACCAGTTGTACCAGTGGTATCGGTTGTACCAGTTGTACCCGTAGTGCCAGTCGTATCGGTTGTACCAGCAGTGCCAGCAGTACCAGCAGTACCAGTTGTACCAGTTGTACCAGTCGTATTGGTTTTACCAGTTGTACCAGGAGTGCCTGTCGTACCCGTGCCAGCACTACCAGGAGTGCCTGTCGTACCCGTGCCAGCACTACCAGGAGTGCCTGTCGTACCAGTCGTATCGGTAGTGCCAGCAGTACCAGTTCTGCCTGTCGTACCAGCAGTACCAGTTCTGCCTGTCGTACCAGCAGTACCAGTCGTACCAGCAGTACCAGTGGTATCGGTTGTGCCTGTCGTACCAGTGGTATCGGTTGTACCTGTTGTGCCTGTCGTACCAGGAGTACCAGCATTACCAGGAGTACCAGTGGTACCTGTTGTGCCTGTTGTGCCTGTTGTGCCTGTTGTGCCTGTCGTACCTGTTGTGCCTGTCGTACCAGTCGTACCAGTGGTATCGGTTGTACCTGTTGTGCCTGTCGTACCAGTGGTATCGGTTGTACCTGTTGTGCCTGTCGTACCAGTGGTATCGGTTGTACCTGTTGTGCCTGTCGTACCAGTGGTATCGGTTGTACCTGTTGTGCCTGTCGTACCAGCGCCTGTGCCAGTTGCATCCGTACCCGTGCGAGTGCCTGTACCGTTGGTGCCAGTGCCTGTACTGCTAGTGCCAGTGCCTGCAGTACCTCCCGACTGGGCAGAGGCAGGCACTGTTAAGGAAACCGTTGCTAAACCTACACTACAAGCCCCTGCTAAAATAACTTTCAACAACAATTTAGAAGATTTCATGATTATGCTTGCTTTTGCATTATAGAGTCCTGCGATCGGGTTTTGATGCCAAAACAGCAGGTTTAAATTGACAGCGTAACTTACAACTTTTATAAGATTCACTGCGGGACAATCAAGGTAAGGAATCCCGTTGATTGCGGTTACTTTGATTGATTTTCCGTGGAAGATTGCACCAAAATGTCCACACTTTATAAGGTATTACCACTCTGGCAAATTCGCCATTCATCTTTAGGAATATTTCGGAAAAGGGCGTTTATTTCAAGTGGATGATATTTGCTTTTGGGGTTTACGAGCTCCATCAAAACCTAGGGATGGGGCATATAAACCCGGTTTCTCTGATTTTGAGGCTTAGTGTTGCGTTCGCTTAACTCCCTCAGATGAGTTAGTTGAATATTTTTTTAGCGCTACTGTTTCTGAAGCTGCTGCTGGCATTTTTGTCCCTCGCAGCCTACGGATCAAACTTTCCCAGCAAACTCAATGATCTCAAAAAGCTCTCAGGCGATCGCCCGCTGGTTGCCGAATTCGCCCGTAACCTTTCAACGGCAAGGTTTTGATGGGGCTTGGGGCGGTGCTGCAGCACAATTGCTTGCTGGTCAGTGCGATCGGGCAAAACCCTGATATAGTAAAGCCAAAGGTATGCCAGAGAGCGGTTCTTCTCTCATAAATTTCCCCAGCGGATATCAACTATGCTGCATCGAATTCTTGCCAAAAGTCGCTATCTAATGATAATTGCTGTACTCGGTTCTTTTATAGCCTCTGTGACACTTTTGATCTACGGTGCCCTGGAAACGATCGCTACCATCGGCTACATTATCACTACAGGGCCGATTTCCAGCGAAAACTCTAAAACACTGATTCTGTCCTTTGTCGAAGTTGTAGACTTGTTTCTGCTAGCCACAGTATTTTACATTACGGCACTCGGACTTTACGAACTGTTTATTGACGATCGCATCAAAGTACCAGACTGGCTAGAAATTCACACCATAGACGACCTCAAAACCAAACTCACCAGCGTGATCGTAGTCGTATTAAGCGTATTATATCTCGGCCAGGTAGTTAGGTGGAACGGCGCGGATAACATCCTTCCCTTGGGAGCAAGTATCGCTTTAATAATCGCTTCACTGACATATTTTCTGAATTCGCAGGTGAAAAAGTCCAAGTCAGATTAAGGCCTGTTTGAGCAGGGAAACGACCCAAATTTTGCTGATTGAGCAACGGTAACAAAATGGGACTCTCGGCTCACAATGAATTTTCTATAAAACCTGTTAATCACTATAGCAATTCTCGCAGGATTTGTAGGAATGCTCGTTACCAGTTCGAGGGAAAGCAGGGCCCACAGGCGAGGAAGAGCCAATCTAATTCTGTGCTGAGCTCTTCCTCGCGGACAGGGTTTTTTTTCGAGCGAACTGGGAACCACTTATTTAAATTGAGGAACCGATTGCTATATAATTGCCATCTATCAATAGGATGAATATTATTCATTTTACGTCCGCTCGGAAGTAATAACTTGACAATCGCATTAAGTCAAACAGAAAGAGATTTTTCATTCTTAGATTTGAGCTTGAAGGATTGAGGGATTGAGAACTAGAGCGCTCAATCCCTCATTTTTGGCTGAAAATGCTATAGATTTTCCATTTTTTGAGTAGAAATTTTAAATGGGGGAATCGAAGGAAAGATGAGGGAGAGATATATTCCAATACGGTTCACTTAACATATTTAGGCCCCGGAGATCCCCCTAAATCCCCCTTAAGAAGGGGGACGCAAGAGGGGATTCTTGTTCCCCCCTTTTTAAGGGGGGTTAGGGGGGATCGTCTTAAGTAAACCGTATTGAGATATATTCCTCATATTTTCCTCTAACTGCTATAAAAATTGATTAAATAGCTCTTGGGACAGATGGCTGCACTATTACTCATTCGATATTTTAAAAAGAGTAAACTTTGTTACAGAATTTATGCTCACTTCATCCAATCCTCTGAAACAAGTATTCCACTGCCCGGAAGAATCGAATTTTTACTCGCACTGCTTGGAAAGTTTAGTGTTAAATGCCAGCGACAATTCTAGACTTATCGTAGAGTTTGGTTCAGGAGAGGGTAGTCCAGTTATTAAGTCTTTGCTGAGAACAGATTTTAACGGGACAATACAAGGATTTGAGCTAAATAATGTAGCGTGGAAAATTGCTCAATCTCAAATTAAGCAATATCAGCTCAGCGAAAAATATACGGTCAATAATTGTTCTTTTTTTGATTCGCTTTTATATCAGTCGGCAGATTGTGTCATCTCAAATCCGCCTTATTTGCCTGCGGTGGATGACAAGATTTATCAGCCACTGTTGCACGGCGGGAGTGATGGTTCGACAATTGCTAAGAAACTTTTATCTTTGGACTGCGAGCGAGTTTTGTTGATGGTTTCTAGCTATTCTAATCCTGTGGGTTTGATAGATTATGCCTTGGATCGAGGCTACTCGGTGGCGAATTTTGAGGTTGCACCTTTAACTTTTGGCTATTACAGTTCGGAACCCAAGGTGAAAAGCGCGATCGCCAATCTCCGAAAACAGGGAATGGCTTTTTATTCGGACAATATCTATCTGCTGGCTGGAGTTTTGTTTCAGAAGCAGCAAAAGTCGCGCAGAGATTTGTCGATCGAACTAATTCAGTTAATGACAGCGTTTTAAGATCGAGCCTTGGTATGGTGCGTCATATCAAATCCGTTGGCATCGGAATTAATATTACCAGAAATCAGGACACGGCAATGCCGTTTCCCTACAATTAATCGGGGTAGGGACACGGCATTGCCGTGTCCTCGATCATTCCTTAATTCCCTTCTGCCGCTTGGATCGATCGCACCACAGCAGCAGCAGCCCGATCGCCGATCGACTTCTCCTGATCGTAGCCTAACACCAACTCCCACGCCTCCTGCGGGTATCTGTCAACCAGTGGAATTGCCACCTCATCAAGCATCCAGCGCCCGTGACGCTCATCTTCGCGGATGTGCAGTTCCCAATAGCCCATCGCAGCCTGCGAGAGGCCCAGACGCTGGGCGGCGGCTAGATAATTGCGGTAAGCCACGGGCCCCGCCACTTCAAAATATGTCAGTCCGCCGTTGTAGCGCAGAAAATGGCGCTTGCGTTCCGTCAGCAGGAAATTGTGATTGATGCTGGCGAGCACTTGCCAAGGCACCAAATCGAAATACGCCTCCGGTTCCGTGCTCATGCCGAATTCTGCCAGCATTTGGGCAAAATAGGTCGAGTGTTTGCGGGCTAAGCGACCGCCACCGTATTCTTCGATCAGCACCCGCGTCAGGGTTGACTGAATTTCGTTGCCGGCACCGCCGATGATGCGAGAAACGCGGCTGGCTTCCACTAAACCGTCGAAGGAGGCGATCGCCAGCAAGTGCTTGTATCCCTCTTCAGTCATCTGTTCTCGCAGGTAGCGATCGATCTCAGTGAGCTCTGGATCGACATCGGCGGCGGCGCGATCGCGCAGGGCTTGCTTGACATCCTCGATGTTTTGCAGCGCTGCAACGTCGATTTGGGCGATTTCCCACTGCTGCCAAGATGCTTCGATGCGATCGCGCACTGAACGCAAATAGTGCGATCGCTCGTTGTTGTAGCGGCGCAAATCGTCGTACCAAAACAAGTTGAGGCGGTTGATGCGGTAGAGCACGCGCTGCAAGAAGCGGTGAGTGGCCTCGTCGGCGGAATCTTCCTGATAGGCCGATCCCAGGGCAAAGGCGATCGCGCTTTCAAAATCGCTGACGAGTAAAGGTTTTGCCGCCACCGTCTTGTCTAAATCATCAACAAGCAGCAAATTGACAAATTGGCGATCGGCTGCTTCGTAATTTGGCAGCGCGGGTGGCTTTTTGGGAAGACTCGGCGACTCAGAAGAAGAAAGTATCTCTAGGGTGTTTTGCATGGAATCAAATTATGCTAACTCAGATTATTGTGCTGCCTGCCAAAACAGCCAACCTTTACAGATTGCCGAATATTCTGGCTACTTATTTTCAAGATAGCTAATCATTCAGCCGGCTACACCTTTCTATTGATAGATATTTTTGACTTCCCCTTGTTCTGGGCTCTTCCTTTAACTAACTAACCCATTACTCCTGAGAGTCTCTTTCTGCGATCGAGTAATTGGGGCTAATATTTCAGCGTCTTTTTTAGCAGGTATAGCTTGCCGCCATGCTGCGATACCGCCTGAGAGGAAAGCCAAATTCAACCCAGTTTTTTGCAATTTTTGGTATGCTTTAACTGAGCGCGCTCCCCGCGCACAATAAAGTACAACAGTTGGCTCAGGTTGATTAAAATTGACACTGGATCGAGCCATAGCTTGCACTTGCTTGACACCGAATCCAGCTTCAATGTCAGTTATCGGAACCAGCGGACTTTCACCGATACGATCTTCCGCGTATTCTTCGGGCGATCGCACGTCAATCAAAATCACAGGTTTCAACTTACCCTGCTGCAATTCTGAAACAGTTACTTTTTTGGCATTCAAACTTACGATAAAAGTAGGAATATCCATGTGATTAATTAAAGCAATTGCACTCAGAGAACTAACACCAACTAAGCTAATAGCCATAATTACAAACAAAGGGCTAAGAAATTGAACAATACCTTGTTTTGATTTGTCATTTAGCATTTTTTGCTTTTCCAATAAACGGATAAATCGTTTGTTCCAGATAGCCAGCAGGTAGGGTAGTAGAAATACCATATTTTTGGGGTAGTTCCCCTGCTGGCATATAGATAGTTCCAAATATGAAATCTAACAGCGGAAACTGAGCGGCAAAGTTTTTATTGTTGATTTTAGGAATTTTACTGTGATGCCAGTGATGAAATTCAGGGGTTGCTACAAACCATTTTAGCAAACCAAACTTGATATTAATATTAGCATGAATCAGAAAGGCGATCGCCGCAGAATAAAGAGCATAAACTACCAAAATTTCCTTGGTAAATCCCAACCAGTAAAAAGGTATAATTTTACAAACTTTAGTAAATACTTGATCGCAGGGATGCACCCGCACTGCTGCTAACCAGTCCATCTGTTCAATGCTGTGATGGACTGCATGAAATTGCCAAAGCCAGGGTACTTCATGCAGCAGTCTGTGAGCGATATAATATGCCAGATCGGAAACGATAACTGTTTCTACAAACTGCAACCAGACAGGCTGAGAGGCTACTTTGCTTTGCAGTTCTGGGTTGATTAAAGTAGTCATCAGCGAGAATATGAAAGTCACAACAATATCGCCTGCTGTGCCAATAAAGTGACCTGTAAAAAAATAGGTGGTATCGGTTGCCCAGCCGAGACGGAATATCTTTTGCTTGTGCAAGAAAAAGATTTTTTCTAGGGAATAAAGATGAAAGCTAAGATGATGAATTCTTTGACAATTTCTGGCATATTTGTGGTCGCGATTTACTTATTTACTTCTACTGTCCCATCACCGCAAGCTAATTTACCGTTAATATTTATTGTCTCAGCAGGTGGAGTTATACTATCAACTTTGGCGATACATAATATAGTTAGTATCGTATTTGTATCGGCAGTTTTTTTAGCAGTTACAAGAGGAGTGGATACTAAAAAAATAGCTCCGACAACGCTCTTGGTCTCCTTTTGTACCCTGCGGGATACGCCGTAACTAAATGCAGCTTTTTTGCCAGCAATTACTGAATAATTGTAGTTGGTAGTTTGAGATTTAATGCCAATACCAAGGGCATCAAGGGAAGTTGCAAAAACACCTTGTTCGGCAAAATAAGCTTGTTGAGCGCGGTTCATTGATCTCACATATTGTTTAGCTTCTGCCTGCTTCGCTTTATTGCCACAAGAGAGCAGATTCGGCAACGCGATCGCACCAAGTATTATGCTGCCCACAGGAAAATAAATAAAAGTGATTTTCAGTAAAGTTCCTACCCATGATTTACTTTTTTTGTCAGGGAGAATCTTTTTTTCTGAAGATTCCGCTTTTTTATCGAGTGCATCGAGATGAGGATTTTTATTAAGCTGCATGATTCTTCTTCAAATGTGTTAGCCGATTAGTTGTCCAGCGAGTAATGATTGGAGGAGAGGCGCGACGATATTCAGGTTTCAGGTAAATGCCTCATTGAGGTTAAACTGAATATATCAGTGAGTGCGGCGGGGTATGCAAACTTCGCATATTGTGCCTTGCTTCTACTGTATCTCTATTAAATCATCAGGCTATTTGAGAACTAGACTGAATTATCATCAACTTCTCATCGACTTTAGACATCACTGGCATTTAATAGGGCGTGTGACTATAATCGAAGAAATAATTAGAGGAACGGTAAGTTATGGCACTGCAGTTGCTAAAAAGACTTTTCACCGTAGAAGAATACCATCTGATGGGTGAAGCTGGGATTTTTTGTGAGGGCGATCGCGTAGAATTGATAGCAGGAGAACTTGTGCAAATGGCAGCTATTGGAACTCGTCACGCAGATTGCGTGAATCGCATTACCCGACTCTTTTGCCGGCTTCCAGAAGAAAGGGCGATTGTGACGGTACAAAACCCGATTCAAGTCAGCCAGCGAACCGAACCGCAACCCGATCTAGTATTGCTGCAACCTCGCGCCGATTACTATTCAACGGCCCATCCAGTCCCATCCGAAGTTTTACTGTTAATAGAAGTAGCTGACACTTCAATAGATTATGACAGAGACGTGAAACTTCCTATTTACGCCCGATCGCAAATTCAGGAAGTATGGATTGTCAATTTACAGGAAAACTGCTTGGAGGTTTACCGCCAGCCGACTGTTAACGGTAACACTTTAATGCTGAGATTTTGGCGGGGCGATCGAGTTTCGCCGCTGGCATTTCCAGAATTTGTAGTTAGTGTTGATTTGGCGATCGGCTAAATAGGCATTATTTGCATTCTAGCCGATCGCCAAAATACTCCTAATACAACCGACATCTCGCACTACCATAATTGCCGATCGCAATTTCCAGCAATCGCCACATCTGCGACAGAGTTAAAACCCGATATTTACCCACATTTTTAATTTATTATTTACCAAATAACCAGCCTTCGGTTCAAACCCACGGCGAGCCATCTCACATCCCATAAAAAAAGCTCAAAAAAACAAAAAATTAGTCGGTTTTAACAGACTCAAGCTATTAGTCAGAGAATTTATTCCCTGGCGCAATCGTTGCCGGTGTGAGGATTTTAGCAAATGTGAGTAATGACAATGGTTAAAACTCTGTCAGTCAATCGAGTTAAAAGTGAAGATTTGAGAGAGAAAAATTACTCAAGTAAACCTGATTTTTATGTAAGTATTGATATGCTTTAATCTGGTAGTAGCTAATAAGTAATAGGTCAGGGCGATCGGTGTATTCAAATCTAGAGCAAAAGTATCAGCATCTGGAAAAAGAGTTAACGGGCGGCGCGATCGCCCTTGGTGGCGTTTTATGCACGGGTACTCTCTGGTATTGGCAGGTGGAAAAATGGTCTTTGCTGGATGCAGCTTATATGACTGTATTTACTTTAGCAACTGTCGGCTACGGCGAAATTCACCCCCTCGGTAGCCGCGGGCGAATGTTTACCATGTGCCTGATTTTGATGGGTGTCATGGTGATTGGTTTCATCGTTAACCGCTTTACAGAAGCGCTAATTCAAGGCTATTTTCAAGAAGGAGCAAGAATTAGGCAGCAGCGGCGTTTGGTAGATTCTTTGATCGGACATTATATTCTCTGCGGTTTTGGGCGCACTGGGCGGCAGATTGCCTTGGAATTTGAGGCAGAAAAAATCCCTTTTGTGGTGGTAGATTCGGCGATACAGTCGATTGAGGCTGCCTTGGCGCTGGGGTACAAGGGGGTGCAGGGAGATGCGACACTCGATGAAATTTTGCTGAATGTGGGGATCGATCGCGCAATTTGTATCGTAGCAGCTTTGCCGTCGGATGCCGAGAATTTATACACTGTGCTGTCGGCAAAAACTCTGAATCCGAAGGTACGGGCGATCGCCCGCGCCACGACAGAAGAAGCCGTAAAGAAGTTGCAGCGGGGCGGCGCCGATGTGGTTGTATCCCCCTACATTACGGGGGGAAAACGCATGGCTGCGGCGGCTTTGCGCCCTCAAGTTATGGATTTTTTAGACGGGGTTTTGACGGGAGCCGAAAATTCTTTTTACATGGAAGAATTTCTGGTAAATCCGAATAGTTGTGTCTACGTCGGAGAAACTTTGAGAAATGCCAAATTGCGATCGCAATCCGGGGCCCTAGTTTTAGCGGTGCGGCGGGCTGGCGGGACTTTGATTGTGGGGCCAACTGGAGAAACTGTGATCGAAGGAGGAGATATGCTGATTTGTTTGGGCACTGCTGAACAATTGCGCGCCCTGAATCAAATCCTCAGCCCTCTGAGTTCTCGTGTCCCTCGCCCTCCAAAGTAAATTTAATTAATCAGGATTTTAGTCCTCACTACAAACCTAATTAACCTTTCGATAGTTCGGAATGCAAGTCCTTTCTTCTCTCTTCGTTAATTAATCAATTAGGACTAAAGTCCTCACTACAAACCTAATTAATAGTTAAATTTATTGCTTTGATTTGGCAAAAATCCTCAAATCCAAAGCCGATGGTGGGATTTGAACCCACGACCGTTCGATTACGAATCGAATACTCTACCCCTGAGCTACATCGGCAAGACGATTATGAATAATATCACAAATTCAGGAAAAAATCAATGATTTGTAGAATTTAATTAAAAATTCCACAACTCATAACTTGAGGACGCTGGCTATAAAAACCCGGTTTCTACCCAAATTTTCGATGATCGATCGACATTAAAGCAGAAACCGGGTTTTTGACCCTGCAGGCGAACAAAACTAAACTTGTTAAACGACCAGTTCCCCGTCATTTGAGCCTGCTCTTGCGCCGGAATAAACCAAACCCCGCTGCATATCCAGCGTCAGCATAGTGCCGTCTCGAATTATCCGCATCGCATTCTCCACACCCACCATCACCGGCACGCCCAAACGCAAACCGATAATCGCAGCGTGAGAAGTCAAACTTTCCTCCTCCGTCACCACACCTGCTGCTTTGCGAATCATCTCCACAAAATCGGCGCTGGTGCGCTCCACTACCAAAATGTCTCCAGCGCGGAAATTCGACACATCCGTAGCAGTGCGAGCCACCCTGGCCATCCCGCTTACCGAGCCCAAACCGACGCCGGTGCCTCTGCCTAAAACTGCTGTCACTACTTCAACTTTGATCAAATCCGTTGAGCCAGCAACCCCCTGCAGAGTACCGGCGGTCATCACCACTAAATCTCCGTCGGACAATAATTCTTTTTCTTGGGCGACAGTTATCGCAGATTGAAATGTCTGGCCTGTGGAGGGTAAATCTAGCACCAACAGGGGTTTGACTCCCCAGACTAATTGCAGTTGTCGGGCTACGTCTACGTGGGGAGTAACTGCCAAAATTGGAGTTTTCGGTCGGAATTTGGACACATTGCGGGCTGTAGAGCCGGTTTTGGTCAGTGTCATAATCGCCGCGGCGTTTAGCTGTTCGGAGATTTGGCTGACTGCTTGGCTGATGCCGTTGGGGATCGATCGACCGACATCTTCTACATTTCTAATATTGCGCTTAATTTCTTCCCTCTCGATGCGGACGGCAATTCTCGCCATCGTCGCCACTGCTTCGACCGGAAAATTGCCGACAGCGGTTTCGTTGGAGAGCATTACCGCATCAGTTCCGTCGAGAATCGCGTTAGCCACGTCGGAAATCTCGGCGCGGGTAGGACGGGGATTGTTGACCATGCTGTCGAGCATCTGGGTCGCGGTAATCACCGGAATGCCCATGCGGTTGGAAGTCGCAATCAGTCGCTTTTGCAAAATCGGCACGTCTTCGGCGGGAAGTTCTACTCCCAAATCGCCCCGGGCGACCATCACGCCGTTGCAAAGGGCGAGAATTTCTTCCATTTGTTCGATCGCCTCGTGCTTTTCGATCTTAGCAATCACCGGTACTTGCTTGCCCGCACTAGCAATCAGTTCTTTAATTTCCAGCATATCCTGGGGATTCCGCACGAAGCTCAAAGCTACCCAATCGACACCTTGGTCGAGGCCGAACATTAAATCTTTGCGGTCTTTGTCAGTCAGGGCTTTGATTGACAGGTAAACTCCCGGAAAATTTACGCCTTTGTTGTTGGAAAGCGGCCCGCCAACGACGACGCGGCAGAACAGTTCTCCCCCGCCGCGGTCTACTTTTTCGACGCGCATTTCTACTTTCCCGTCGTCGAGCAGAATCGTGGCTCCCTCTGGGACTTCCGAAGCTAGGGTTTCGTAGGTGACGGAAGAAATGAGCTCTGTGCCGACAACCGGGCGGCTGGTCAAAATGAAGGAATCGCCGTTTTTGACAACTATAGAGCCTGTTTCAAAGCGCCCTAAACGAATTTTCGGGCCTTGGAGGTCTTGGAGGATGGCGACCGGCTGGTTGAGTTCAAAGGAAGTTTGCCGGATTAAGCGAATGCTGCGCTGGTGGTCTTCTTCTGTTCCGTGGGAAAAGTTGAGTCGCAAAGTTGTAGCACCAGCTTCTATGAGGTTGCGCAGCACTTGTGGGTTGGATGTGGCAGGGCCAATGGTGGCGACAATTTTAGTTCGGCGTAGGGCTTTTGGCAATTGCATCAGCGGTGTTCTGGGGAGGCGGGTGGAAAGACAGTCGGTCGATTTGAGATTCTTCGACTTGGGCCTACAAGTTTTAGATTTGAGATTTAGTCTACAACAGATGAATCTGGGAGCTGAACTCTTAGTCTAAAATTTGGGGCTGCTGGCGAGTTTTGTGGGAAACTTGTATCCGTTTTTGGGCGGGGTCAAGATGCCTATAATACAAAAACTCTACCATTGTGGCGATCGAATTTGCGATCGGGCGAAATTTTAAATATCCCGTCTCGAAAAGTTGGTCAGCTTGCGGGTAAAACAATTTTAATTTGGGATTGGAGATTTGGGATTGTCCCGCGCACCTAAGAGTTTGAGTCCAGAGACATCTCTAAACTTAGTGGGCGATACATTAGATTCAGTTTTTTTACCAAACTTTACTATAGGGAGACTTGTATCTTATACTACGCAAGGGTGAAATATTAAGGAGTGTTAACAAAGATGTCGGAGGCAGGACGGCCGCTGACAGTGCCGAAAGAGTTTCTGAGTCCTCCCGGTGACTTGAATCCGACGCTGCTGTTGTTTGTGAGTGCATTAGCGACGATCGCGATTTCCTTTGTGGGTTACTGGTACGGGGAATGGCCGGATTGGTGTTGTTTTTTGCTGAACGTGCTGGCGTTGCACATGGCTGGAACGGTGATTCACGATGCGTCTCACAATGCGGCGCACCGCGATCGCACAATTAACGCTATTTTGGGACACGGTAGCGCGCTGATGTTGGGCTTTGCTTTCCCGGTATTTACGCGGGTACATATGCAGCATCACGCCCACGTTAATGACCCAGAAAACGATCCAGACCATTATGTTTCTACTGGCGGGCCTTTGTGGTTAATTGCTGCGAGGTTTTTTTACCACGAGATTTTCTTCTTTAAGCGCAAACTGTGGCGGAAATACGAACTTTGGGAATGGTTTTTTAGCCGTTTGTTTGTAATTGGAGTGGTTTGTATCTCCATTCAATACGACCATTTAGGTTACGTGCTGAATTTTTGGTTTTCTCCTGCTTTGGTGGTGGGCTTAGCCTTGGGGTTATTTTTTGATTATTTGCCGCACCGTCCGTTTCACGAGCGCGATCGCTGGAAAAATGCCAGAGTATATCCGAGTCCAATTCTGAATATCTTAATTTTGGGGCAAAATTATCACCTCATCCATCATTTGTGGCCTTCAATTCCTTGGTACAATTACAAGCCGGCTTACGAGGCTGTAAAGCCGCTGTTGGATGAGAAGGGTTCTCCTCAAAGTTTGGGAATATTGGAAGGGAAAAAGGACTTTTGGAGTTTTATATATGACATCTTTTTAGGGATTAGGCTGCATCACAAGAAAGCCACTGATTGATAAAAACCCGGTTTCTTCGAGAAGCCGGTTTTTTTTGGTAATTTATTAGTAAATCAAACGGATCTCCCGACATTTTGGCGATCGGTTAATCTAATGTCTGGTAATGGGTAATAGGTTCCGAATCGATCGCAAATTACCAATTACCCCGCAGCCCAATATACATTTTTCCCCAAATGTCCGAAAGAGCCGTCTACTTTTCCCCAGCCACCGCCACCGCCAAATTCCAATCGGGGCGCAAATTTTGAGCTCCGCGCAAATAAGGATGATAAATTTCGGTATGTGCCGGCCAATTGATGTGAATTAAAAAGCGGATGCAGCGTTCCAAAGAACCCTTAACGTGCATTTGCTGCACATCCAACAAAGGAACATTGCACCAGCGGGGACGTTCGCGGGCGATCGCAGCCGGAAAGATAGCATCCAAATCGCGGGTGACAGAAAACGTAGCACTAATCATTAATTCCGGATCTAAATTATTTCTTGTTTCTAATTCATCTAAAAGTTCTCTCACCGCTTCTCGAATTGCTTCCACCGAATTCTCGCTGGCAGTTGTTGCCCCGCGAATCGCCCGCACTTGCCATTCCACGCAAATATTCTCCATTTTTTTGTCAGTTGTCAGTTGTCAGTTGTCAGTTGTCAGTTGTCAGTTGTCAGTTATCAGTTGCTAGTTGTCAGTTGTTAGTTGTTAGTTCTTAGTTGTTAGTTCTTAGTTGTTAGTTGCAATTACCAACTGCCAAGTGACTACTGCCAATTGCCAATTACCAACTGCCAATTACCAACTGCCAATTACCAACTGACTACTGCCAATTACCAACTGACTACTGCCAACTGACTATTAAATCACGGGCGATACAGCCACAGCGGTAAACCGCTAGTAGAAAGCTCGAATTCCAGCAAGTTTTTGTAAGCTGAAAGCCCGGATGTATCCAGACTACTCCCCAAGACCCGATTTAGGAAAGGTTTAGCTTTTTCTAGGGTGCAGCACTCGGTTTTTTCGGGGTCGAGACCTGCGAGTTCGGCTGTCCAGCGGCGAGCGTCCTCTTCGGTTCCGAGCCGATCGACCACACCCAATTCTAAGGCTTGCTGACCGCTAAAAATGCGACCGTCGGCAAAGGTTTTGACTTTTTCAACTGGTAGAGAACGGGCTGCGGCGACGGTTTCGACGAATTGCTGGTAGGTGGTGTCGATCAAGTCTTGCAGAATTTCCTGTTCAGCATCGGTCAATTGTCGATCAAATGCCAAGATATCTTTATACGGCCCCGATTTAATCACCTCAAAAGAAACGCCGACTTTTTCTAGCAGCTTTTCTATATTGTTGCCGCGGATAATCACGCCAATGCTGCCGGTAATTGTACCGGGATTGGCAACGATATGGTGAGCTCCCATGCCGATATAGACTCCGCCAGAAGCTGAAATATTGCCGAAGCTGGCGACTATTTTGATTTTTTCTTGCAAACGCTTGAGCGCGCTGTAAATTTCCTGGGAATCGCCGACTGTCCCCCCAGGGCTGTCTATCCGCAGCAGCAGGGCGGGAAATTTGCGCTCTTCAACGGTTTTGAGCGCTTCTAGAACTCGTTTGCGGGTTTCTCCGGCGATGGCTCCGGTGACTTCGATACGGGCGATTTGTTTGCGGTAGCGGGGCTTGAATGGCCAAATCATGGGCAGTTTACAGGCAATGTAGGAAATTTTGTAGCTAACTTCTAGTGTGACTCATCTGAAGGAAGAAGGAAGAGGGAAGAAGGAAGAAGGAAGAGGGAAGAGGGAAGAGGGAAGAGGGAAGAGGGAAGAGGGAAGAAGGAAGAGGGAAGAAGGAAGAGGGAAGAAGGAAGAGGGAAGAAGGAAGAGGGAAGAAGGAAGAAGGAAGAAGGAAGAAGGAAGAGGGAAGAAGGAAGAAGGAAGAAGGAAGAAGGAAGAAGGAAGAGGGAAGAAGGCTACTCATCGCTGAAGAAACCGGGTTTTTTGCAGAGATTCAGGGTTTGAGGGAAATATCTGGGTGCAAAAACCCGGTTTCTGGCTACTCATCGCTGAAGAAACCGGGTTTTTTGCAGAAATTCAGGGTTTGAGGGAAATATCTGGGTGCAAAAACCCGGTTTCTGGCTACTCATCGGAGAGTGAAGAAACCGGGTTTTTTGCAGAGATTCAGGGTTTGAGGGAAATATCTGGGTGCAAAAACCCGGTTTCTGGCCGATCAGTCGATCGCACTTAACCCACCTTCGATATATAATTGTAAAAATTGCTTAACAAATCTACATTATTTTTCTGAGAGCCACTCTCATCAATTATTTGGAGCCCCCGCCATGCAGCTAAAACTTACCGATTCTAAACTGCCCTTTGCGCCGCTGTTGCTAATCGCGCCGTTTTTCCTGTGGGGAACCGCGATGGTAGCGATGAAAGGAGTCATGCCGCACACGACACCGCTGTTTGTGGCATTTGTGCGTTTAGTACCTGCAGGCGTGTTAGTGCTCTTGGCGGCGGCGCTGATGGGAAAGGCACAGCCTGCGGGTTGGAAAGCTTGGCTGTGGATTTCGCTGTTTGCTTTAGTTGACGGTACTTTGTTTCAAGGCTTTTTAGCCGAAGGTTTGGCGAAAACCGGTGCGGGTTTGGGCTCTGTGATGATTGATTCTCAACCGCTAGCTGTGGCGATTTTGTGTTTGTGGCTGTTTCAAGAAAAAATTGGATTTTGGGGCTGGTTGGGACTAGCAATCGGCGTAGTTGGGATTAGTTTAATTGGTTTGCCTGATGGCTGGATTTTGGGGCTGTTTCATCCTGAAAGCGCGCAGGTTTCTGGGGGTATGGAACAGTTCTTTGAGGGTGGGGAATGGTTGATGCTGTTGGCGGCTTTGTCGATGGCTGTGGGTACGGTTTTGGTGCGCTGGGTTTGTCGCTATGTTGACCCGGTGGTGGCGACGGGCTGGCACATGATTTTGGGCGGTTTGCCGCTGTTAGCACTTTCGGCTGCAACTGAGTCTGAACAGTTTGTGAATATCGATTTTTCGGGCTGGATGGCGCTAGGTTATTCTACCGTGTTCGGAAGTGCGATCGCCTACGGTCTATTCTTTTATTTTGCTTCTAGCGGCAGTTTGACGAGTTTAAGTTCTCTGACGTTTCTTACCCCAATTTTTGCTTTGCTGTTCGGCAATTTGTTCTTGGGCGAGGTGTTGAATTCGCTGCAATCGATGGGAGTAGGGCTGACCTTGGTAAGTATTTATTTGATCAACCAGCGGGATACTTTGGCGGAAAAATTGGGGAAAGGGCGGCACGGTGAAGCTAATTCTGAGGAGAAAGTGCAGTTATTAGAGTCGTCTGAGTTGAAGAAAGTTGAATTTCCCGTGAAATTACGAGCTACAGAATTGGAGTCAGAAGTTTAGAGATTTGGGAAATTTATAGCCGTTTTCAGGTAGGGAAACGGCACTGCCGTGTCCTGTATTTCAGAGAAATTTATAGCCGTTTTCAGGTAGGGAAATGGCACTGCCGTGTCCTGTATTTCAGAAAATTGAAAACTGCTATGGGGATAATTCGTTAAGTCTTGAATCATTGGTGTTTATGAGGACTTTCACAAGTTATGTTTCTCCTTCAAAGCTTCCCATCTAGCTTCGTCTGCATCGAAGTCAGGCGGGACAGGCTGAGTATTCTCAAACAAAGCTTGAAATGCTTTCACCTTCGTTTTAAACTTCGTCTGAGGTGTCTCAGGTATCGCACTTTTCGACTCGCTAGCCAGTTTAACAGCATCAGCCACCGGCCAAACGATGATTTCCACATCTCCGGGCGGCATATCCAGGGATTCCAAAACTACTAAATTCCCAGCCTCATCTATTTTACCTTTAAGTTTGTATACTTGCATACTAATCTCCTAATTTTTGTCTCTATTATACGACATAAAAATCTGGATAGTTACCAGTCATCCTCTTCAAAAATTTGAATATTTCTACCTTGAATCTCTTCTATAAAACTTTTTAAACTAGGATTATCTTCGTAATGCTTCATCAAAACTGTATGCTTGACATATTGTTTGGAAATCTCTCGATAATAATCAGGATTTTTAGCGTCAATTGTAAAATCATGTTTCTTGGAAAGTGCCTGATTTAACGTATCGAGACAGTTTTTGGATTTAGCTTTTTTCTTCTTATCTGTATAATACAGTGGGAGCAACCAACACTCAAGAGAATGTACAGAGATTGCAAAGACTATCTTTTGTTGATTTTGGCTGTAAAAATCCTCACCTATCGCGCATCTAAATTTCTCAATAACTTTTGCAATCAACTGCTGAGGAGTAAACTCACCATTTTCATCTTGGTGGGCGATATGATAATCTTCTGCAACATCAGTATCTATTTGAATAATGATATAGTCAATAAATTGAAATGATTCTCTAAAATCTTTTGACTTGCAATAATCAAAAACTAGAGTCCAACCGCCGTACTGAGATTGATTCTGATTGTCTTTATCTCTTTCTGGTTGAAGTGGTTTGACATCTAAATCCGAACTATTGAAATATCCCGCTAAAATATTCTCAATCACAATCTGATCGGTAAGTCCCTCTGTAATTAATCCAAAACTAATCATCTTAAAAATTCTTAGGAAGTCCACCGATATAGCCTCTCAAAAATGCCTCTGATAATTTCACAGGTTCTTGTCCCTCCAAAGGTTTAGGTTTGAGAATGCGTCTAGCCTTAGTATAACCTAATTGGTTGCGAGAAATCACAAGCAGCCGCTGTTCGTCATCATCTAAATCCAAACCATCCAAAACTGCCGGATTGTGGGTTGTAAAGATAACTTGTTTGTCGTGTTTTTTGGCTAATTCAACTAATTCTTCGATTAATCTGCGACACAATCTGGGGTTGAGAGAAGCATCAATGTTATCTATTGCAAAAAATTTAGGTGTGATATCGCTTATGAACAAGGTAAAATAAAACAGTAAAAACAAAAAGCCTTCATTCGAGCTTCTTTGGTCAAAGTAACTTAAATCAGTATCTAAGTATCTATCTGTGATTTGGATAGAAGTTTGTATTGCTGATAGATTTTGAGGAACTTCAAAATCTTTGAACCAAGCTATCAATTGCAGCTTTTTTTTGATTTGATTAAGTTTGTCTTGATTTTTATCGAAGCTTAAAAAATTTATAAGTTTAAACAAGCCTTCGCCATTAATACCTAATGGTTGAATTTGCCCTTCTTTTTCAAACGTCCTTAAGGCTAGATTTTCAGGAGAGTAAATGATAAATTTATTTAAGTCAAGTATTGGAATGAATGATTCGGCATCCTTTTTGAAACTCAACCATTCTTGTTCTGATAACTCTGTTTTTTCTTCTAAGACAGATGTAAATTTGTCTATTCCCCCATGTTTTTGAAGAAGCAGCATGACAGCATTCTTTACGGAAGTTTCAGAATTACCCAAAAAATTTTTACTAAGCCACTGAGAATAAGGAGCATTATCATTTTGTAAAATACAACTGAATGGTTGCCCCTTATTCGATCTTAACTCAATGCTGATATCTTTATCTAAATTTTCAATTTCAAAAGCCGATCGCATTAATTGAGGTTCTGTAACTCGGATGCCCCTAGATGCTAAAAACTCGTTATCCAGCTTATCATCAGCCGCCGCCGAAGCCAGGGCGATCGCCTCTAGGATATTACTCTTACCGCAGCCATTTTCACCAATCAATACGGTGACTCGTCCTAATTCCAGCTTCAGCTTTTGAATGGACTTATAATTTTCGATTCTGACTTCTCCAATCATCATTCAATCCCATATAATCTTAGTGTACTCATTGTATCTGCGATCGCATGGATCTCAAAGAACGCCTGCACAGCCATCTCATTCAAATTGTACGCGATCGCAACCCATACCTCGCATCCGAAGGGCATTTTTATGCCCAGCAATACATCCGCGAACAGTTGGGACAGTGGGGTACTGTAGAAATCGACGATTTTGCAGTGCGCGGGCGAATTCATCACAATTTTATCTTGGATTTACCCCCCCTCAATCCCCCCCTTGCTAAGGGGGGGAAGCAAGAAAATTTGCCCATTATAATAGGTGCTCATTACGATTCTGTGCCCGGTACGCCTGGGGCTGATGATAATGCTACGGGTGTTGCTGTGTTGCTGGAACTCGCAAGGAATTTCGCACTTCAACCGCTAAAATATCCAGTACAATTAGTTGCTTTCGATATGGAAGAATACGGTTGTTGGGGAAGCAGCCATCATGCTGCTAACTTAAAAAAACAAAAACAGCAGATTCGGTTGATGATTTCTTTGGAAATGTTGGGTTATTGCAACAACAAACCCAACTCTCAAAGCTATCCGGCGGGACTGAAATATTTTTATCCGAATATTGGTAATTTTATTGCTTTAATCGGGAACTTACGGACTGTTCGCGATATGATGGCCTTGAGCGGAAATATCCGCAAATCGGGTCAAGCTTGCGAGTGGTTGCCGGTGCCGAATCGAGGTTTGATTGTGCCGGATACTCGCCGCAGCGATCATGCTCCTTTTTGGGATAATGGTTATCCGGCTATTATGGTGACGGATACGGCTAATATGCGGAATCCGCACTATCATCAAGCGAGTGATAAGATTGAGACTTTGGATTTGGATTTTCTCGCGGGTGTTTGTGGGGGTTTGGTTGAGGCTATTGGGTATCTATAATTTTATTTTAACGAACCGCGAAGACGCGAAGGGCGCGAAGGAAGAAAGAAGAAGATGGGAGAAGAAGATATGAATGTTTTTTACGATCGCACTTCTTGGCAATTCTGGATCGATCGCGGTGGTACTTTTACCGATCTAGTAGCCCAAAAGCCAGATGGTAAGTTAGTCATTCACAAGCTGCTGTCGGAAAATCCCGATCGCTACACCGACGCAGCAGTGCAAGGAATTCGCGATATTTTGGGGATTGGGGCGGGGGAATCGATCCCGGCGGGGGAGATTGCAGCGATTAAAATGGGTACGACGGTGGCGACAAATGCTTTGCTGGAACGTAAGGGCGATCGCACTATTCTACTAATTACTAAGGGTTTCGGCGATGCGCTGAGAATTGGCTATCAAAACCGCCCGAATATTTTTGCCCGACACATTATTTTACCAGAAATGCTGTACGATCGCGCGATCGAAGTTGCGGAACGTTACAGCGCTACTGGTGAGGAGTTGACTGCTGTCAATCCCGATTTTATCCCGTCTTTGCAGCAAGCCTACGATGAGGGAATTCGCAGTTGTGCGATCGTCTTTATGCACGGCTACCGCTACTCGGAACACGAAAAACAAGTTGCTAAAATAGCGAAAAAAATTGGCTTTACTCAAATTTCAGTATCTCACGAAGTTAGCCCTTTAATGAAATTAGTTTCGCGGGGAGATACTGCGGTTGTCGATGCTTATTTGTCTCCGATTTTGCGGCGCTACGTCGAACAAGTAACCAGTGAGTTAATTGAGGTAGATCCTCAGAATGAAGGATTATCAATGCCCAATGCCCAATGCCCAATTCCCAATTCCCAATTCCCCAAATTAATGTTTATGCAGTCAAACGGCGGTTTAGTAGATGCCGCCAAATTCCAAGGAAAAAATAGTATTTTGTCCGGGCCTGCTGGGGGAATTGTCGGTGCGGTTAAAACCAGCAAAAAAGCAGGTTTCGATAAAATTATTACCTTTGATATGGGCGGAACTTCGACGGATGTTGCCCATTTTAACGGGGAATACGAACGCGAATTTGAGACGGAAATTGCCGGGGTGAGATTGCGATCGCCCGTGATGGCAATTCATACTGTAGCAGCCGGTGGCGGTTCAATTGTATTTTTTGACGGGGCTCGCTACCGCGTCGGGCCGGAGTCTGCGGGGGCTAATCCCGGCCCTGCTTGCTATCGGAAAGGCGGGCCTTTGACCGTGACTGATTGCAATGTGATGTTGGGGAAAATTCAACCGGATTTTTTCCCGAAAGTGTTTGGATTGGATGGAGATTTGCCGATCGCCACTGAGGTAGTCAGGCAAAAATTCGTGCAGTTAGCGGGGGAAATTGGGGGCGAGAGGACACCGGAACAGGTGGCGGAGGGTTTTTTGGCGATCGCCGTGGAAAAGATGGCTAATGCGGTGAAAAAAATCTCGCTTCAGCGCGGTTATGATGTTTCGGAGTATACATTGTGCTGTTTCGGCGGCGCGGGCGGCCAACACGCTTGTGCGATCGCCGATTCTTTGGGGATCAAACGGGTGTTCGTTCATCCCTACGCGGGGGTGTTGTCCGCTTACGGTATGGGTTTGGCGGATGTGCGGGCTATTCGCGAAAGGGCGATCGAGGAATTATTAACTAATGAATTAATTGGTGATTTACAGGATGTTTTAGCGCAATTGGAGGCGGAGGGAAAGAGGGAATTGAACCGCAGAGGCGCAGAGGGCGCTGAGGGAGAGTCTGAGGTTTTGGTTGTGAGGAAGCTGCATCTTAAATATCAGGGAAGTGATTCGGTTTTGATGGTCAATTCTACTGGAAATCTTGAGGAGATGCAGGCTGAGTTTGAAGCATTGCACCGACAGCGATACAGTTTTATTATGCCGGAAAAATCGCTGATTGTCGAAGCGGTTTCGGTGGAAGTTGTAGAAACCATGAATGTGCCGGATGAATCGATAGTTGCTAATTCTCGTGACGCGGAATCGATCGCCCAGCAGCCAATCTCTACCGTGCAAATGTATGTTGCTGGCGAGTGGCGGGAAACGTCTGTTTATCGGAGGGAAGATTTGCGATCGGGCGACTGCATTAGCGGGCCGGCTACGATCGTAGAAGCAACTGGAACTAATATTATAGAGCCTGGATGGGAAGCGACCATCACCGAAAATAATGATTTAATTTTGAACCGCAGATCCACGGAGATAGGCGCAGATCGCATCCGCGTTAATTCGCGTTTATCTGCGGTTGTAGCCGATCCTGTTTTGCTGGAAATTTTTAATAACTTATTTCGGGCGATCGCCGAACAAATGGGCGTTACATTACAGAATACAAGTTCATCCGTCAACATCAAAGAACGCCTCGACTTTTCCTGTGCAGTATTCGACAAAAACGGGCAATTAGTTGCCAACGCACCGCACATTCCCGTGCATTTAGGTTCGATGAGCGAAAGTGTAGAAGCTTTAATTTTAGCACAAATTCATACAATTAAACCTGGGGATGTTTATGTTTCTAACAATCCCTACAACGGCGGCACGCATTTACCAGATATCACCGCAATTACTCCCGTATTTGATAATTCTTCCTCTCTTCCTTTGTTTTATGTAGCCTCGCGGGGACACCACGCCGACATCGGCGGCATCACTCCCGGTTCCATGCCTCCGAATAGTAAAATAGTAACTGAAGAAGGCGTATTGCTTGACAATTTCCAGCTAGTAAGCGAGGGGAAATTCCGAGAAGCAGAATTACTACAAATTCTCACAGCCGGGGATTTTCCGGTTCGCAATGTCGCCCAAAATATCGCGGATTTGCAAGCGCAAGTTGCTGCAAATAATCGCGGTGTAGCAGAACTTCTAAAGATGGTTGAACATTACAGATTGGAAACGGTACAAGCTTATATGGGCTTCGTGCAAGATAATGCTGAAGAATCGGTGCGGCGCGTAATTGAGGTTTTGAAAGATGGCGAGTTTACTTATCCGATGGATAGCGGCGGACAGATTAAGGTAGCTATTACAATTAACAAGTCGGCGCGCCGTGCAAAAATAGATTTTACTCGTACATCTCCTCAGCAATTTAACAATTTTAATGCTCCGGCTGCGGTGTGTAAAGCGGCTGTGTTGTATGTTTTCCGCACCTTGGTAGATGACGATATTCCTCTGAATGCGGGCTGTTTGAAACCTCTGGAAATCATCAATCCTGCAGGCTGTATGCTGAATCCGCGCTATCCGGCGGCGGTGGTGGCGGGAAATGTGGAAACGTCGCAGAATATTACGGATGCTTTGTATTGTGCGCTGGGGGCGATCGCATCTTCGCAGGGCACTATGAATAATTTCACCTTTGGAAATAACCGCTATCAATATTATGAAACAATTTGCGGCGGTTCCGGTGCTGGTGCAGATTTTGACGGTACTGATGCGGTGCAAACTCACATGACTAATTCGCGTTTAACCGATCCAGAAGTATTAGAATGGCGGTTTCCGGTGTTGTTAGAAAGTTTTGCAATCCGGGCTAATAGCGGCGGGAATGGATATCATCGCGGGGGTAATGGAGTGGTGCGGCGAGTGCGGTTTCTGGAGTCGATGACGGCGGGAATTTTATCGGGGCGGCGGGTGATTTCTCCCTGCGGTTTGCATGGGGGTGAATCGGGGAAAGTTGGGCGGAATTATGTTGAGAGATTTGATGGAAATGTTGAGGAGTTGGGAAGTACGGCGAGTGTGGAAATGCAGCCTGGTGATGTGTTTGTAATTGAGACTCCGGGCGGCGGCGGTTATGGTAGAGGAAAATAGTAGTATAATTCACTAAAATGTAATAATCATTGATATTGGGGAGGCAAAGTTATGGTTAATAATTCTTTCTTTGATAAGCCGACAGAACAGTCTTTAGTCAAAATTGATATAGTCACTAAATACTTTTGGGCATGGGCTCAGGTAATTATTTCTCAAATCCAAAAAAGACCAAGCCCAAAAAGACCAGAAAATATTGCATACGTAGATCTATTTTCGGGTCCTGGTCGCTATCAAGATGGTTCTAAGTCTACACCATTACTTATTTTGGAGCGTGCCATTGCTGAACCAAAAATTAGAGAACTTTTAGTAACCATTTTTAATGATATAGACCCAAATAATACTCAGTCTCTCGATCAGGCAATAGCATCCTTACCTGATATACACACCTTAAAACACAAACCAATTATTTTTAATAAGGAGGTGGGAGAAGAAATCATCCAGGATATTAAAAATAATATAAAATCAGCACCGACACTTTTTTTATTGACCCTTTTGGTTATAAAGGTTTATCAATTAATTTAATAGGTTCAGTCATCAGTAATTGGGGTAGTGAGTGCATATTTTTCTTTAATTACAACAGAATTAACATGGATTTAACTAACAGATTTGTCAAGGAAGACATGAACTCTCTTTTTGGTAAAGAACGAGCAAATGCGCTAAGGGAAAAACTTAAACCTATGCAGCCTGAAGAACGAGAGTCAACTATTGTAGAGGCTATTTGTCAAGCATTGAAAGATGTTGGAGGGTCGCACGTTCAAAATTTTTGCTTCAAAAAATCTAGTGGTAGCCGTACTAGCCATTATCTGATTTTTGTATCTAAGGATAAATTAGGTCACTCAATTATGAAAGACATTATGGCTAAAAAAAGCTCTGTTTTTACTCAGGGAGTACCCTCTTTTGAATACAATCAGAGTCAGGCGGCTATTCAGCTTTCACTCTTTGATTTTCAACCGATCGATGACCTTGAAAATATGCTTCTTGATGAATTTGCTGGTCAAACACTGACAATGGAACAAATTTACAATCAGCATCATGTTAACAAGCGTTACATTAGTAAAAATTACAAGGAAGCTCTTAAAAAACTAGAACAACAAGGTAAAATTATCGCCGATCCACCAGCCAGTAAACGAAGGAAGTACAAAGGAGAAATTACATTTGGAGAGAAGGTGAAAGTTACATTTCCACCAAAGTAGGTGTTACTACTTTATTGGAATTCCGACTCATTCTGAAAGTGTAGCCATTGAATTGCTTTTGATGTTTATTCCATGCTTCCGGCATTTCATCCCAAATTTTATCATCCAGAAGTCTGCCAGCAGCTTTAGGTGTTCTACCTCCCCATTGCTTGAAGAAAAACGCGACTTCAGCATCTTGACATTGCTGCTTGATACGATCGACCCATTCAGGTTGCATGGGACGGTGTTTTACCCCCGATTCTCCGCCAACTATTACCCAATGAATGCCTTTTAAATCAAGCTCCAAAGCACCTAAAAGCGGTTCGCATGATAGGAATCTGACTTTTGCAGGTACTTGTCGCAAACAGTCAATCCTGTTAACGTAGTTTTGATTTTCAACAGACACGCCCATCCAAATATTATCAGACCATTCAAGTTGAGGCGCTAACTCTACTAAACGTTTATCTCGCTTGGTAAGGATTTGATAAATGTGGTGAGGAGTTTCACGCATTACATCAAAGACTTGTTTCAAAAAATCAATAGAAATATCTTCATGGAACAAATCGCTCATTGAATTCACAAAGATACGACTTGGCTTTCGCCAACCTCTAGGTTCGTTCAAACGCTTGGGGTGTTCTTGAAAAGTAAACCCATTAGGGAAATTAGTATGGAAACGCTTTGTTAATGCTTCTGCATAACAATGAGTGCAGCCGGGACTGACTTTATCGCAGCCAGTTGTGGGATTCCATGTGCGATCGCACCATTCGATACCAGTATTAATGCTAGACATACAAGAATGTTACCCTTGAAACTATAAATTATCTTTTGATGTGCGCTGGATACATATAGTTTATATGTATCAATTTAGATTGATGCAGCATCGCCTACAACTCTATTATATAATTAATTGACTTAAATATCAACAAGTTTTAAGCAGTTGCATGAACTGTAGATCGTAGTGTAGAATCATGCTGCACCAGCATTTATTCCCACAACCTTTCCAGAACAATTGTGCAAACACCTGTTTTTTCCGAACTCAACCATCCTGTGGTCAAATCCCTGTTCCATCACAGCGATCGCGAATTATTGACTTTGTTTCAAAACCATCCCGATCAAGGTCGCTTCTTCACGGCTATTTTTTGCCGCTACGCTCAAATTGTCCACTCGCTAATTCGCCATTCCGTGCGATCGCCCGTACAAGGCGATTACCTGTTCGCCCACACTTGGCTACACATCTATCACGAGCTCCGAGGCCTCGATTTGCGCCACGAAATTCCAGAGTCTGAGGGCGAAAATCTCAGCCTCCAAAACTGGCTGATTAATGTCACCGCTATCTGCATCAATCAAGCCGAATTGCCACCTGTAGAGTCGATTCACTACTCCTTGCAATCCGCTCCGCCTCCCCTCTGGTGTTACGTCAAACAAGCCTTAGAATTGTTGGCTCCGCTGCCGCGTTTAGTCGTGTTGATGGCTCAGACTTTCCGCTGGAGCGAAACACGAATCGCAGCTTATTTGCAAGCAGAAGGTGAAGCAATTTCGCCCGCTCAAGTCAAGGCTTTGCTCCAAAAAGGATATCAAACTTTAGAATCAAATCTGCCAGAGGATATTCGCGCTATTTATCTAGATGAACATCTAGAATATCAACAAGCACTTGTCTAGCAGCCGATAATTCCGCTAATATCCATTATTCTTCAGTCTCGCGTTGCGGGGACTTCGTTTGACAAGAAGCGGTTTCAACCGCCTCCTTCTTAAACTCGGAAATAATATAAGAGGTGGAAATGGCAATTTATCAAGTTCGGCTGGTGAATGAAGCTCTCGCCCTCGATCGCACGATCGCCGTACCAGACGACCAGTATATCTTAGATATGGCAGAAGATGCCGGCATCCGCTTGCCCAATGGATGCAAGCAAGGAGAGTGTTCTGCTTGCGTTGCTAAACTGCTCAGCGGTGAAATCGACCAAAGCGAACAAAAGTTTTTGAAGCCGTCAGAATCGCAAGCTGGCTACGCTGTTACCTGTGTAGCCTACCCACTTTCTGATTGTACTTTGTTAACGCATCAAGAACAAGTTTTGTATCAAGCAGCTCTCTATTTTAAGTAATACCATATTTCAAATATGTGGTATAGATGAACTCTTAGCCCCCCCGAACTCGCGGGGGGGTTGGGGGGTAATGTCTTAGCCCCCCTGTCTCTTATACAGATCTGACGCTTCCG
>NZ_CAWPRX010000219.1:0-3409 GCF_963890365.1 Tychonema sp. LEGE 07196
GTCTTGAAAATGCTGAGGTTCAGGGGGTCGCCGTCGGGGTCGCTGTCGTTGGCGAGAACGTCGATATCGATCTCGCTGCCAGCATTGCCGATCGCGCTGTCGCTAAGTGCGATCGGCAAGCGGTTGGCGTTAGTGGGAGTTATTGGCACAGAGGGTGTCGGATTGTTCTCTGGAAAAATAATCGGATTGTTCTCTGGAGAAATAATCGGATTGTTCTCTGGAAAAATAATCGGATTGTTCTCTGGAGAAATAATCGGATTGTTCTCTGGAGAAATAATCGGATTGTTCTCTGGAGAAATAATCGGATTGTTCTCTGGAGAAATAATCGGATTGTTCTCTGGAGAAATAATCGGATTGTTCTCTGGAGAAATAATCGGATTGTTCTCTGGAAAAATAATCGGAGAAACGATCGGCAAGGCAACCTCACCCACCATCAACGGAACGAAAGTCAAATTGACCTTAGCTGTTGCCGTACTCCCTTGTCCGTCACTGACTTGGTAAGTGAAGCTATCTGTGCCATTGAATGCGAGCTTGGGATTATAGGTAATAAAATCGTCCTGGGGATTCTCCGGCGTGTTGTTTTGATTAACTACTACCGTTCCATTAACTGGATTGGTAACAATACTGAGAGTCAAAGGATCGCCATCGGGATCGCTATCGTTAGACAGGACTTTAATATCGATCGCCCTGTCGGCATTGGCGAGTAAATTGTCATCTAATGCTATTGGCGATTGGTTGGCGATCGCAAATCCCTTAGAAAATTCCGAAGTATTATTAGCAGGATCGGTCGCCGTTGCCGTGATGAATTGACCGAGGGGTAGGAAACTACCATAGGTATAGTTGAAACTATTTTTACCGCTACTGTCCGTAGCGACCATCGTAGAGCCTAGGAAGGTTTTGCCTTCGCCAAAGCCACTCGGATCGAGACTGGAGTTGGCAAAGAATTCCAGCCTAAACTGTTGATTTGGGGTGCTGTTGAAAGTGCCTTTTATATCAGTATTTTTGCCATTGGAGTGGGCAAAAGTGATGGTGGGAGAGTTGCGCTCGTTACTAATTTCGTAGTGAATAATACCGAAAGTATTATTGTTGAAAATACTATTGCCTAAAATCCCATTGCCCGTGCCAGAGTTAACAGCAACTCCAGATAAATTGTTGTGGGCGATCGTATTTCCAGTTCCCGGATCGATACCGCCGATCGAATTGTTGTTCGCCCCATCCAAAATCACGACACCGTTGGCTAGATTGCCCAAGGAACTGACTCCATCTAGCTGAGTGCCGATATAATTGCCTTGCAGCAAATTGTTAGCAGTAGCGTCGCGCCAAAAACTCACGCCATTGCCTTTGTTGCCGGAAATCAGGTTGCGCTGCGCTGCCGTATTTCCCCCAATGATATTGTTGGCGGCAGTGCCGAGCCCTCCTATGCTTTGAATGGCTATACCATCGCGGTTGTTGCCCAAAGCAACGGTACCTGTCTTATCCGTACCGATAAAGTTGCCCTGCACTTTGTTTGCCCGATCGATAATGTATATGCCGTTGCCACCGTTGCCTGAAATAATGTTGCGATCGCTCACTGTATTTGCGAAACCAAAGATCGCCACACCTTCTGCAATATTGCCCAAGTCTTTTGTACCCGTGACATCCGTGCCGATGTAGTTGCCCCGAATCGAGTTGTTTGTACCGCCGATGGAGACACCTCTGTAATTGCCAGAAATCACATTGCGTTCCGCATCGGTAGTACCGCCGATCGTGTTATCGGAAGCACCTGGAAAGGTGACAACTCCGTCATAGGAGAGGTTGTTGGCTTTCAGAATTGCCGTACCCGCTGCATTGGTGCCGATGTAGTTGCCCGCTACGGTTGTGAACTTGGCTGCGATCGTAATTCCGTGAACGAGATTGCCCGAAATTACGTTTCTTTCGGCAGGATCGTTAAATCCGTCGCCGTTGGTGCCGATGCGATTCTGGATTCCGGCTGAAGCGTCGATCTCAATACCATTCCCGCCGTTGCTGCGAACGATATTGCCAGTTAAATCGGTACCGATGTAATTGCCGTAAATCCAGTTATTGGCTGCCCCGTTCGACAGCTTGATGCCAGCCCGATTGTAGGAGGGTTCGTCGGAAAAGCGGTTAATTGCCAGTCCTCGGACGATCGAATTGCTGGCTTGAATGTCAAGTCCGATCGCCGAATTGGATGCCGCACCGTTGAGTTCAATTCGCGGCGCGCCCTGGAATCCGGGGCCGCCTTGACTCCAACCGTCGATCGTGACAGCATCTGTAATTGTCGGTAAAGCAGAAGAAAGATCGATCGTTTGAGGATTGGTAAATGCGATCGGGATCTCGATCGGTTTTTGGAATGGTAAGCGCGGAATCTGGATGAAAGTGGTAATTTGGAATGCGATCGTATCTGTGCCGGGATGAGCGTTGGCATTGAGAATTGCCTGCCGCAGCGAACCAGGGCCACTGTCATTGGTATTTGTCACCAAAAAAGTCACCCCAATATCCGGCTGGATGTTGACAGTGGCAACGTTGCTGTCTGCTTTGCCGTTGCTGACGCGATAGGTAAAGCTGTCGCCGTTGAAGTTGGCACCGGGAGTGTAGGTAATAAAGTCATCGTTGGGATTGTTCGGCGTGCCGTTGTTGTTCGCAACTGCCGTCCCCTTGCTGGGATTCGCGACTAGGTTAATTGTTAAGGGGTTGCCATCGGGGTCGATGTCGTTGGCGAGAACATCGATCTTGACGGGAGTGGGAGCGTTTGCGCGGACGATCGCACTATCATTTTCTGCTACAGGGGGCTGTTTGCCGATCGAACTCCTGACGCTGATGCTGCCAAAAAAATCGCTATTATCGGTAGCACTCCCCGCAGCATTAGCACCGCCGTTTCCTTTGAAGGCAGGCAAAGTATTAATTGCCGTCACCGTTGGCGCGACAGCCACCCCTGCCGCACCGGCGAGTTCAGGAGTCACGGCAAAAATCGCCCCGCCCTTTCCCTGACCGTTGGCACCCGATCTAGCATTAGAACTAGCATCGACGATGCCGCCCAACCCGCCCGTTGCCGTGTTATTGAGAAATTTGCTGTTGACTAGGGTGAGGGAACCGCTGCGAATAAAAACGGCACCCCCCAGTCCAGCACCGCCGCCACCGCCACCAGCAAAATCATAGGCATCGCTGTTGCCGCCACTCTTACCGCCGTTACCGCCGAAGCTTCCTCCACTACCGGGAATACCACCCGATCCAAATTGGCTGGAACCGCCACCGCCACCGCCACCACCAAAGCCACCGTTACCGCCCGGTCCGCCAAAGTTTAAGGGACTCCTACTGGCATCACCGAAAGCGCGACTGCCGTTGCCACCACCACCGCCAAAGCCACCATTGCCACCGAGCCCTCCACCAATACCCAATCCCGCGCCACCGC
>NZ_CAWPRX010000220.1:0-34929 GCF_963890365.1 Tychonema sp. LEGE 07196
CGCCAGCCTGAATCTGTTGGATAATACTAGAACTCTTGCAAAAATCCAAAGCACCCCACCCCAACCCTCCCCTCCCGCGGGGAGGGAGCAAGATTATTCTTGTTTCTCCCCTTAATAAGGGGGGACTTGCGGGGGGTAAATTTGATTTTTGCAAGAGGTCTACTGTATAACTTTTGGAAAAAAAACCGATGACTGACCCTTTAAATAGCGCCTATCCGATTCCTTGGGAATGGATTAACGCCACTCATGCCAAACTGAGCTCCACTGGCGGCACCAGCCTCCGCTACTATCGCAGCCCTTCCCTAGTTTCAACTAACGGCCAATACGCGGCTTACAGTCGAATTGAGTTGCAAGTACAGCCGGAATTAGCCCAGTGTAGGGTTAGCAGCGTTATGTTTGTGGAAAATCTCAAAACCGGGGAATTGCAAACAGTGGCGGCTGCTTCGCCGCTGGCGGAAAGCGGAATGTATGCTAGCGATGACACAGATATGTCCGGGACGATCGCCATTTTAGTACCTGTTGCTTGGAATCAAGACGGTTCCCGCCTTCTCGCCCGCGAATTTGAAGCGCTGTTCAACTCTTCCGATATGTCCGACTACGCGGTCATTTGGGATAAAAATGATAACTACACTTATACTGTTGCTCCCGCTCGCAGTCTTTACACTCATGCTGTACTGTTGGGTTGGAGTCAAGTTTGCCCCGGACAAGTTCTGTTCCGTGCCGGTCATTTGGGCGATCGACATTGGCCTCTTTGTGCAGTAGATATGACCGGTCAAACAGTAGCTGTCAGCGAAGACAAACCCCTAGTTTTCGGCACTCAAGCCAGCGCCGACTGGATCGAACCTAAAACTCGTTTTTAGATACTATGGCAGCATCTTCTTCGATCTGGCCCACAATTATTTTACTTTCCGGTCAATTTTTAGACCAATTCATTTTGACTCTGGGGCTGATAGCCTTAGCTGTCGTTTTTGGTTTAACCGCTTTTATTTTTATTCGGGTTTTCCTCAATTGGTTCCAGGCGAAATTGGCAAAAAACCGCCATTTCAATCTACCGCTGTTCCCAAAAAAGGCTGACAATTCAACCGCTAACATTGCAGATCCTGAAAAAGTTTTTTTAGAACCCGTGTTCGTAAAAACCGACAGAAATTTTGTGATTTCCAGAGCAGAAAACGATCTCTTAGAAGAGATTGAACCGGAAATAATTTACAAAAATTCAGCAGCCGTTGCCCGTCTGTACAAGCCGATCGCTCTTTGGCAAGGACGCTTAATTTTGCCATCTCACGAACAGCGCCCGCCCAAAGATACAGTATTTTTGGAAGTAATAAATGCCCCCAAAAAATATCAAAATTTTCTGGGCAAAACAGTATTTTTGAAGTGGATAGCCAACCGCCAAGTTCAGTTTTTTGTCCACGCAGTCAGTCAAGATATCAACTTCACAAAACAAACGAAAAAAAGTCAAAAATCTGGTAACATCCATCCAGATAGGTTGAACGGCTGGCGAAATGTCGGCCCCTTGGAAACTTTGGCGGGTAGCAGACTCGAAGACAGCGTGACTGTGATGCTGCGGAGGCCGGTGATTGCGATCGACCACAGCAGCGGCCAGCAGGAACTAATTATCGATCGCGAACCGGTACAAATTATCGGCCGTTTGTGCGCCTTAGTTTCAATTTTACAGCGCCAAAAACCCGACGACAACAAATTTATTGTCCGGCATTTCAACAAAACATCCCAACAATTTGACGGCGCAGCAGAAATCATTCGGATTCCGCAAGTACAGCCCGACAAAAATGGCGTAGCGAGGTCTACAAATTACCTGATCGAACAATCGCCATTAAACCCCGACGGCTGGTATATTTACGGCGAAAGAGACGAAGACAGTATTTTTATAGTCCAAGCAATTGAACCGCGCAAAATTGCTCAGTTAATACCAGATGAAACATATTTTGGACTAAACAAATCTCTCGCTTATTTAAAAGACGAAAACTGGTCAAATACAGCGGCTCAAAAAGGACAAGCAAAAAGAGTATTGTTAATGCCAAATGAGGCAGCCGAAAACACTTTAGTCTCCCCTTGGGAAGAAGGAGATATCGGCATCGTGATTCACAGTTTCGGCGGTATTGGCGGCAAAAAAGGCGAATCTGTACCGCTGGGAATTGTCACCGGACATTTTGCTTTCGGAATCGCAAAAGTAGTGCGCGATGGATTTACCAACGAACTGCGTTTTGACATAGAATACAAACAAGTATACGCCCACAATCCCGATGGAATTGTCGCCGGTTCTAGTAAGTGGCAAAGTTACATGGGAGATTTGCAGCGTGGCTGGTTGGGCGATCGCCCGGTTTGCGATATCATTTGTAAATTAGACTGCGTGTGTTACGACTACGATTTTGACGGCATCATTTTGTCGCCTTTAACCGAGTTAAACCAGCAACTAGATATCATGATGGCGCGCTACCGCAGCGGAGACGGCACCGGCGCAACTTTAGTCACGCCAGCAACTTCTTGCGTCCAAGATTCCAGTCAAGCAATTTACGCTACTATTAAAAAAATTACTGCCGAAGTCGAGTCAAATTCTCAAATTCAAGACTGGCTGAAAACAAATCCTACCCACGCACAAACCGAAAGATTTCATCAGTTAGTAGTTTTGGGAGAGAGTTTAGGAAAAGTATTAATTCCCCTCGGTATTGTCCGGCTAGATTGGCGCAAAAATACGAGATTGGTAGGGATTGATTCGGAACAGAAAAAAAGCTTTTTTTCTGGCATCACGAACCTGCTAAAAGCTGTTATTAGTTACCGAACAATGCTTCCCAGACGCACTCAAGATGAAATCGCCAAAATTCTCTTAAAACAAGGATCGTTTTTGTGGATAATTCGCACCAATCAAGTTGGGGGATTCGATCCAGATATTAAGCCTCGCGCGCCGACAGAACTTTGAGGAATTGGTTTGTAGTGTGATGTTATATCGTTTCCGTTTGGATCGTCAGGTGATTTAACCGCAGAGTACACAGAGTACACAGAGTGAGAGAATATATATCTGAATCATTCCGATGCTACGGGATTTGATACTATATCGTTTCCGGTTGCGTCAGAATCATAAACTAGGGGGCAATTTATGAATGATTCTGACAAGTTGCCACCCTCAGATAGGCGCAATTTTAAGTGTTTGGAGTCAATCGTTAACAGTTAACAGTCAACCGTTAACAGTCAACAGTCAACCGTTAACAGTCAACAATCAACCCATTACCAAGGAGTGACTGCAACAGTGCCGCCCGGTGCAATAACTACTCGGAAATCAGCTAGGGGTTCTGCTGGTGGCCTGCTGCCAATCGGTTTGTAAAGCAACTCCGATAACGGCGCTTCGGATCGATCGACTGCTGCGGGATTCTCCGACTTATAACCGACAATCGCCCCATCCTTAGCCACACTCACGCGATAAACCAACTCCGCATCAACCGCAGGCTTAGTTTTCAAAACTCCGTCAATTTGCTGGGAAAGTTGGCCCTTCAACAGCTCGATTTCTGCCGGATCGGTAATCGGCCCGGCTGCAGCATCAGGACTTGGCAAAGCTTCAGAAACAGGACTGGGCGTGGTACTAGGCGAAGCCTCCGACTGCGGGGTGGTACTAGGCGAAGCCTCCGATTGCGGGGTGGTACTAGGTGAAGCCTCCGATTGCGGGGTGGTACTCGGAGTCGGCGAACTCGATTCAGCATTCGGAGTCCTCTCCCCAGGTAGCAAACCGTCAGCAGGCCTGGGAGTGGGGTTTGGCGAAGCCGATCCGCCCGGATTCGGCGTTCCCTGATTCTGCCCCGCAGGATTTGGCTGTCGCACCGGATCTCTCGGACGCTGGAGTTGCGGCACCGGCACCAAGAAAAAGGCCATCGCCGCCAAAGCCAAACTCGATATCCCCACCACCGCAGGCAAACTCCGCTTTGCCAAAGGTTCGGCGGACTTGATATAACGCTTGGAAATTGGGGTTAATTGCAGAGACAATTCTGGCAGCGTCTGGGTGTCGGCAAAAAATTGATCGATCGCCTCCACTAAGTCAAATAGCTGTACCGTCGTCAAATCTAATTTTGCCGACAGTTCTGTTTTTTGATCGATTTGGGTAGCGCTGCCTGTTTCGGCCGGTAGAACGGTCAAACGGTGCGAATTCTCGTCTATTCTGTGCAACTGCACCGTACTCAAATTCGGGCCGTAGCGATCGGGATAATGCACTCCACTCATAAATTCTTGGGCGTAGGTGCTGACAGCCCTCACCAAGCTTTCAAAAAACTCCCGTCCCCCGCTGAGGGGTTCGCCGATGCCTGTCACATAACATTCAGCGCTCATTAGTATAGAAAGCACTGGCCGTGTATCTAACTGGCTAGATACCGATCCGTCGCTCAACCCTTCCAGAACCAGGGTGCAATTCGGCAGACTGTACTGACGCCTAATAGTCATTTTTATTCCACTTCTCCATCAAACAAGCTAACCCAGAAGCGCTGCATTCCGGCCGTCCCCGTACAAAATAGCAGTTTGCTCAACAAGTTTAAAGCGAGTTCGTTGAGCTTCTCGTCGGAATTGTAAGCTGCAACTAGCGATCGCTTCGGGTTCATGCGCGATCGAAAATGAGCTCGAAAGCGTTCTAAATACTCAGCAAGCTGCAAGTTTTGGTTGAGGGGGATATTTCTCGATCGCAACTGCTGCGAATCTAGCAGCAACTGGCGAATTGTCGCGGTTAACTTGCGCGCCATATTACAGGCGATCGCCACCAGCGCTTTTGCCTCCACCACCGTCAGGGCTCGGCGCTGGGTATAGCGTCTCAGCGGGTTAGTATTCCGCATCATCCAAAAAGCAACCCGATTTTTGATAATTGACTCCAATTCCAGGTCTTTTGACACTGCCAGCATTTCTTCCGCCCCTCCGAGATACAAGGCTTCGATCGCCAGCAACATCAAATCAATTTGCAATCTAGCCCGACGGGGACATCCGCCATCGTTCGGCGACAAGTCTGGCAAACTGTCTAAAATCAACGGGTTTGACTCGGTAAGCAAAGTTTCTGACGGCATTAAGATCACGGGAACATCCATTCCAAACAAACTATACGGTTATCCGAGGTCTCTGGCATGACAAATTCTCAATCAAAGACTCCTCTCGGATACTTTATTTTTATCAATCACTTTTATGTGTCTTTTAAATTTAGCAGCAACCGACCGTCACGGGGGAGATCCGGTGGCAGGAGTTCGATCGTCCACCGCCCGTTTCCCCAGCCGATCCCTTAAAGCTTTGTGATTTCCCGCCGAAGCTGGGGAGAAACCGACTAGGACGATCGAACTTGACCATTCCCAATTCTCGATTCCCCATTGCGATCGATCAATGTTCCTGCTTCTGCGATTTCGCCACCGCTTCTCTTTGAGCCGTAAAATCAGTAGCCGCCGCCCCATCCCTCAGACTAATCTTTCCCTTAAGGGTGTCTCCCTCCAAAATTCCTCGCAGTTTAACAGAACTGTTTTGAGCGATCGCACTGGAGTCCCTGCAACCTTCTAAATTAGGAACCACACCCGACAAGCTCAATCCTTGAGTTTCCCACTTACCACCTAAAGAAGGTTTCTCCTCTGCTGTTTTTTTGCGATCGGCCTCGCTGCTACTTCGCAAATTACCGTTCAAATAAACACCAGATTGCTCGATTGTCAATACCAAAGCATCAGATTTCAGACATTCCGGCAAACTGTTAGCATCGAAGCGATAACTTCCCGCAAGTGCCGGAGGAGCCTTTAAATTTGTTTCGCCGTAAGCAGTTACCACCTTAAACAGCACGGCAACAATGGCGATGGAAATACCATAAAATGATAACATTTTGACATTAAAATGAGGCATAAGTTTGGTAATGGTTAGTGGTTATTTGTTATTTGTTATTTGTTATTGGTTATTTGTTGGTTGTTAGTTGTTGGCAGTTGGCAGTTGGCATTTGACAGTTGGCATTTGACAGTTGGTTGTTAGTTGTTGGCAGTTGGCATTTGACAGTTGGCATTTGACAGTTGGTTGTTAGTTGTTAGCTGTTAGTTGGCATTATGTCGTTGGCAGTTGACCGTTTGCAGTTGATAGTTTGCATTAGCTAATAACAAATAACAAATAACAAATAACAACCAACAACTAACAACCAACAACTAACAACCAACAACTGACTACCTTCGAGGAAGTACCGAAGCTAAGTGCGATCGCGCTTTAACGTAGCACCGTGCAATCAGCAGCGAAGAATGACACTGCACCGCCAATTCATCAGTATACTGTCCCAAGGTTTGGCGCTCAATTCCCCACTCCCGACTCGTACCCGCAATAGTCAAATCAGCATTAGCAGAAGCAGCAATCACGGCCTGAATTGGATCGGCAGCCTCCACAATAGGAGTTTCAATGCGCGATCGCACTTCAATAGGCAACTGTTCCATCACTCGCTGAAACTCGTAACTCAGCTCGTTTTCCTCCAACCCGTTTACCCCCACCCGCAGCACCGTCAAACGGCGTTCCTCGCTATTAACTAACAGTCTCAGCGCCAATTCTAAGCCCAAATCATCGTGAATATTTGCCGCATAAGGCACTAACAAATTATTCAACCGTTCCCGGCCTCTGTCAACAAAAATTGCTACATCCACCTTAGCGCTGCTGAGAATTTGACCGACACGCCCTCCCAAACGGTTGCTGCTAAAAGTCGGCCTGTGCCATCCTACCAAAATCAAATCCGCGCGATCTAGTTCCGCAATTTGCGCCGTTTCCCGCGCCACATCCTTAGTAACCCGAATGATCGGATGCACGAATTTTCTCGCCTCCGGGAGTTCCAAACTATCAATTAATTCTGATAATTTCAAGCGGCGCTCTTGAATAATGCGATCGGCTTCCGCAGGCGTACTTTGAAAAGCATAATCCTCATTGAATTCGATCAAACTCAGAGGATGAACCGCCGCCGACTGCAAATCGTTACCGCCCGTACCCGCAGCCGGCAGCGCCAGCCCTACTGCTAGTTGCAGCAAACCTTTCTGCGTGCTAGGATTAGCAACTGGTACTAAAATTCGATAAGTTTTCAGCAAGTTGTTAACTGTTTCTTCGCTGCTACTAGCAATTGGTAAATCTTCTAATTCTGAATCCTCAGAGCTAACTTCTGAAATATCTAACCGAATTAACCGTTTGGGATAAGTCCACTCCAGCAGCGGCGAAGTCATAAAAGTTGTGACTAATGCCATAATAACTAACATTGTAAATAGCACCGGCGAAATCACACCCAGAGAAAGACCGATATTCAATACAATTAGTTCAGTCAAACCGCGAGTGTTCATCATCCAACCCAGCGCAGAAGCTTCCCGGTTGCTGATGCCGCAGACTCTAGCAGCCGTGTAAGTGCCGACATATTTTCCAATAATTGCTACTCCCAAAACTGCGGCGCACAGCAGCCACAATTCGGGACTGTTGAGCAAACCGATCTGAGTACGCAAACCGCTGTAAGCAAAAAAGATTGGCAGCAGAAATATTAGGACAAAATCTTCGGTTTTTTCAGCTAATTCTCTGGTGAGTCCGGCATTTTTTGGCATTGCAGCACCAAGCAAAAATGCACCGAAGATTAAATGAATGCCGATCAATTCAGTAATTAAGGCAGAAGCTACAACTCCCATGTAAATTCCCGCCAGCACTAACTGCGTTAATCTGCCCGTGCGGTTGTAGTGCTTGGAAAGCCGCTGCAAGAACCAGCGGACTACAGTCATCATGAAACCAATGTAAATTAAAGATTCAATAATGGTGGGCAAAGCGCCCAGCATCGAATTAGTTCGAGTAACTGCGATCGCCACGGCTAACAAACACCACGCCGTCACGTCATCTACTGCAGCGCAAGTCAGGGCCAGCGTCCCCAATTTTGTATTCTGCAAGTTGTGTTCTGTAATAATTCTTGCCAGCACCGGAAAGGCAGTAATTGACATCGCAGCGCCCAAAAACAGGGCAAAGGCTGTAAATGAAACGCTATTATTTGAAACGATCGGGTACAGCAGCAGTGCTAGGATGCTTCCCAGAGAAAACGGCACTAAAATGCTGACGTGGGAAGTTAAGATCGCTACATCTAAATTGTTTTTGAGATACTTAGGGTTCAGTTCTAAACCAATCAAGAACATGAAAAATATCAGCCCCACCTCAGATAGCACGTTGAGGAAAGGAACGGCTTCGGCTGGAAAAAGTGCTGTTGCTAAATCTGGTGCAACTAAGCCAAACAGAGAAGGCCCCAGCATAATTCCGGCTACAATTTCTCCAATGACTTGAGGTTGTTTGATCGATCGAAATGCTAAACCGACAAGTCTCGAAAGTGCGATCACAATTAGAACTTCAAGCAAGACGAGAATGGGGATGGGCATGGCGTTTTTAGCTTTGGGATTTTTGCGGTGCCAGAGGGAACTCGTAAAGCCGGTAGAATTGCCGATCGAACAAAATGAATGGCTCAAAGCTCGATCGAACTAAAGAAGGCGCAAGACACGCACCAACAACGCCATTGTCTCACAACCTAACTAAGGCTTTGACAACCTTGTTATATGGATTTTTTGTTTTTGTAAGAAGCGCTTGCGAGTAACTCGCAACCGTAGGGTACGCCCCACGCACCAAGCCAGCCCGCATCTGGTTCCCTTGGGGGCTCACCCTACGGATAACCCAACCAAATGGCGATCGGATTGTCAGCAAAACTGGTGTGTCCTGTGATAAACTAGACAAGTTGTTTAAGTTCGCACATCCGGGTTTTCGGGTGTTTCCAAGGTGCAAATCTTGAGAAATACTACCGGGTGGAGGATTAACCCGAATACAGGAGTTTAAAATACAATGCCAGTAGTCAGTTTGGCTCAAATGCTAGAGTCAGGAGTTCACTTCGGACACCAAACCCGCCGGTGGAACCCGAAAATGTCTCCCTACATTTTTACAGAGCGCAACGGGGTTCACATCATCGACCTCGTGCAAACCGCTCAGCTCATGGAAGATGCCTACGAGTACATGAGAGTGGCCTCAGAAAAAGGCAAAAAGTTTTTGTTCGTGGGTACAAAGCGCCAAGCTGCCGGGATTGTAGCCCAAGAAGCTCAACGCTGCGGTGCTTACTACGTCAACCAGCGCTGGCTTGGGGGAATGCTCACCAACTGGACGACGATTAAGTCCCGCGTGGAGCGCCTCAAGGATTTGGAGCGCCGCGAGGAAATCGGTGCCCTAGATTTGTTGCCGAAAAAAGAAGCTTCGGTGCTGCGCCGAGAACTGGCAAAACTCCAGAAGTATCTGGGCGGAATCAAAACTATGCGTAAGATTCCCGACGGAGTTGTACTCGTAGACCAACGCCGCGAATATAATGCTGTGTTGGAATGCCAAAAGTTGGGAATTCCCATCGTCTCTCTGTTGGACACCAATTGCGACCCGGATTTGGTTGACATTGCGATTCCAGCAAATGACGATGCTATTCGATCGATCAAGCTGATTGTCGGTAAGTTGGCTGATGCCATTTACGAAGGTCGTCACGGTCAGCCCGGTGGCGACGGTGACTACGACGACGACTACGAAGGTGGCTACGAAGGCGCTGAATATGATGGCGAAATCGAAGAATTGGATGACCCCAATTATGTAGACCCCGACGAAGCCGCTGAGGCCGAGGGCGAAGAAACCGAAAGCTAATATTGCGATCGGAATTTGACACCAGGCAATTAAAAATTAAAGATTGAAAATTAAAAATAATTATTATTTTTAGTTGGATATTTTTGATTTTTAATTGTACATGGCACGAGTCTAAGTCAGTCGATTTTAGATTTTAGATTTTAGATTTTAGATTTTAGATTTACTATCGCATTGAATCTGGGAACTTTAAACTTGAGTCTAAAATTTGGGAATCTCAACTTCTGGCGTGGGCAGCTTGTAGCCGTTTTGGGCGTGGTCATTAGTAGACTTCTGGCAAAATGATTCATTTGTCTTAATCTGTGGCGCATTTAAATTGCATATTCGGGGCGCTCCTCAAAGTCCGCTCCACAAGAGTTTGATTATTTCTTGACATCCAATTTAAATGCTGCAACAGTTTAGTGACTAATGACTAATGACTAATAACTAATTTTGATTGGGAACTTAAGGAAGATGGCGGATATATCTGCAAAACTTGTTAAAGAATTGCGCGACAAGACTGGCGCTGGCATGATGGACTGCAAAAAAGCCCTCATTGCAAACGAAGGCGATATCGAAACATCCATTGAGTGGCTGCGGAAAAAAGGTCTGGCTGGGGCTGACAAAAAAGCCGGACGGGTTGCCTCAGAAGGACTCGTAGGCAGCTACATTCACACGGGCGGCCGCGTGGGAGTGCTGGTGGAAGTTAACTGCGAAACTGATTTTGTGGCACGCCGCGAAGAATTCCAAAGTTTAGTACGCAATATTGCGATGCAAATTGCAGCTTGCCCGAATGTGGAATACGTGAACCTTGAAGATATTCCTGCCGAAATTGTCGAAAGAGAAAAGGCAATAGAAATGGGCAAGGATGACTTGGGCAACAAGCCGGACAATATCAAAGAAAAGATTGTTCAAGGGCGGATTGACAAGCGCATGAAAGAGTTATGTTTGATGGATCAGCCTTTTATTCGAGATCAAAATATCTCGGTGGAAGAGTTGGTGAAACAAACCATCTCCCAAATCGGAGAAAATGTCCAAGTGCGCCGCTTCGTGCGCTTTGTGTTGGGCGAAGGCATTGAGAAGGTAGAAGCTAACTTTGCCGATGAAGTAGCAGCCCAAATGGGTGTTCAGTAATTCACAATTAAGATTGGGAATTGAAATTAAAAATGTGAAAAGCTAATTTTCACATTTTTAATTTTTAATGACAAAATGGGTTTAAAGTAGTCGTAGGGTGCGTCGTCCTCAAAAAATACCAAACAAATATCGACAATCTTACAGTGACGCACGTAAGGTAATTTATCGAAAATTGTACTAGAAAACAATTGTTGGCTTTGTTTCCACGGATCGGAAGTGTCAGGTAGTCGCCTTCAGATTATCGATTGAATTTAGAGATTGTTTACGGCGACACACCCTAGGAATTTTTAGTTTTATACGTCCTATTTTAATTTTATACGGGAGATATGGTGGGAGCAAGAGAACGCATAGAGCAAGATTTGGCAGGACTAGAAGAGAGTTTAGCAGCCTTGAATGTGGAGTTTCGCAGTACATACGACAGTTATTTAACTTCCTTGGGACAAGCGGTGCGGCAGCAGTTAATTTTGGCTTGCTATCACCTTTGCACTCAATCCGCGCCGGAGTCGTTTCTCAAGTTGTCCTTCGATGGGCGGCAAAAAATGCAGCAGTCTGTAAGGCTTTTGGCTGCTGCGTCGGAGGAAAAATTGCGATCGCTAGTGACTGAATCAGAAGCAGAGGAAGAGGAAGAGGAAGAGGAAGAGGACTTCGACAAAAACGAAGAAGAGGAAGAGGAAGAGGAAGAGGAAGAGGAAGAGGAAGAGGAAGAGGAAGAGGAAGAGGAAGAGGAGGAAGAGGAAGAGGAAGAGGAGGAAGAGGAAGAGGAAGAAGAGGAAAAGAAACAACTTTCAGCCATTAACTATCTATTTTCAGTGGCAAATTATCATGCGCCAAATGCTAATTCTCCCGAAAGTTTGGCGCGCTGGCAAAATAGTATTGAAAAGTCGATCGTCCTGATTCTCAAAGTGCTTTCTCGTGACACCAACCGCTTGCTGCAACAGTCGGGAATCTTGCCCAATCAATTGCCAGAACCTATTCTAGAAGCTGCTTATGCTGCTGAAGCTTCCGGCGACAGCGTTGCTGGGCCGCCTAACTTATTAAACTTAATCGTTCAAGCCGATAGCTCTTCGGCACCGCCAAACTTAGCACAACAAGCACAGGTTACTATGGCGGTGCACATTACAGCAATTAAACTGCGGTTGTCAGAAATAGAGTTTGCCGATGCGGGAACCTCGGCTTGGCGTCAGCAAATTCGCAACCTCTCTGTGAAGTTAAACTCCCTAGGCCGCGATTACCAGAAAAAGCAGCGGGAACTTGCTGTGGTGGAGGCTGAGTCGGCTTGGCGATCGAGTTGGTTTGAAGATTAGTCAGTTGGTTGTTGGCAGTTGACAGGAAAGTAGTTGGTAGTTGGTTGTTGGCAGTTGGTAGTTGGTGGTTGGCAGTTGTTAGTTGGTTGTTGGCAGTTGTCGGCAATTCTTGAGCTATGATTAATAACTAATGACTGAAGACTGATGACTGATGACTGATAACTGATGACTAATAACTAATAACTAATAACTAATAACTAATAACTAATGACTGATGACTAACAACCAACCAGAATGGCAGCGATTGCAAAAAGCTCTTTCAGTAGAAGCCGATCGCGGATTTAACGACATCCAGGGCAGTCAATACCGCTTCAGCGAGTTTCTCGGCTTGAGTTTGAGACAGTTAGCCGGTGTTGTGGCGGCTTCTGCAGCGCGCGATCGCGCCAGACAACTAGCTGTGGAATTTGACATCTACCCGCAGAAGGATCTCGAACAGCGCCAGCATTCGATCGCCATTACGGTGAGTTTTCTCAGACAAATGGAGCAAGTTTGGGAAGAACAAACGACAAAAGTCAGATCCGCAAACGCCCCCGAGTCGGCCGCCCCAGCCGTTTCCGTTCCCCGAACAGCACCGCTGAGTGCGGCACCGCCACCGCCCAGCTTGACCCTCGACCAACCCCTAACCCGCGTCACCGGCATCGGCCCCGCCAACGGCAACCGCTTGCTAAAACTCGGTTTAAACACTGTATACGACTTGCTTTACTACTATCCCCGCAATCACATCGACTATGCAAAGCAAGTACAAATTCGCGAGTTGGTAGCGGGAGAAACTGTCACTTTAATCGCCGAAGTAAAGCGCTGCAATTGCTTTTCTAGCCCGAAGAATAAGAAATTAACAATATTAGAAGTAATCTTAAAAGACCGCACGGGAGAAATAAAAATTAGTCGCTTTTTTGCCGGGCCTCGCTACAGCAATCGCGGCTGGCAAGAATTCAAAAAGCGCGAGTATTGTACTGGTGCGGTGCTGGCTGCTTCGGGGTTGGTGAAGCAGGGTAAATATGGCATTACTTTAGAAAATCCCGAGTTGGAAGTATTAGACGACTCCGGCGGTGCGATCGAATCTATGAAAGTCGGCCGCCTGATACCTGTTTATCCGCTGACGGAAGGGGTAGATGCGGGTTCGGTGAGGCGATCGATTTTGGCTGCGATGCCGGCGGCGAAACTGTTGCCGGAATCGCTACCGGATGATTTGCGCGATCGTTACAGTTTAATGGGTTTAGCGGATGCCGTGACTAATATTCACTTTCCGCTCGATCGCGATTGCTTGTCCGCCGCCCGCCGCCGCTTAGTTTTTGATGAATTTTTCTACCTGCAATTAGGACTTTTGAAGCGTCGCCAAACCCAAAGAAAAGCCCAAGCTAGCGCAGTCATTCTTCCTAGTGGCAAATTGATCGAACATTTCTATGAAATCTTGCCTTTTGCGTTGACTAATGCTCAAGAAAGAGTAATTAACGACATCCTCAACGATTTGGCTTCGCCGCAACCGATGAACCGATTAGTACAAGGCGATGTCGGCGCGGGCAAAACTGTAGTCGCTGTAGTCGCAATGCTGGCAGCAATTCAATCGGGCTATCAAGCGGCTTTAATGGCACCGACAGAAGTTTTAGCAGAACAGCATTACCGCAAATTGGTAGGTTGGTTTAATTTGATGCACTTGTCTGTGGAACTGTTAACTGGTTCGACAAAAGTAGCCAAGCGCCGAGAAATTCACAGCCAGTTAGAAACGGGAGAATTGCCAGTTTTAGTCGGAACTCACGCCCTGATTCAAGATACAGTAAATTTCCACAAATTGGGTTTGGCGGTAATTGATGAACAGCACAGATTTGGGGTGCAGCAGCGGGCTAAATTGCAGCAGAAAGGCGAATCTCCCCACGTTTTGACGATGACGGCAACTCCTATTCCCCGGACGCTGGCGCTGACGCTGCACGGCGATTTAGACGTGAGTCAAATTGATGAACTTCCCCCCGGTCGTCAGGCGATTCAAACGACGGTTCTGTCGGCAAAAGAACGCATCCAGGCTTACGATTTGATTCGCCGGGAAGTGGCGAGCGGCCGTCAAGTTTATGTGGTGCTGCCGCTGGTGGAGGAGTCGGAAAAGTTGGATGTGCGATCGGCAATTGAAGAACAAGAAAAACTTCAAAGCAGTGTATTTCCTGAGTTTAAGGTGGGTTTGCTCCACGGCAGGATGAGCAGTGCGGACAAAGACGAGGCAATTACCAAGTTTCGAGACAAAGAAACTGATATTTTAGTATCTACAACTGTGGTGGAAGTGGGAGTAGATGTGCCGAATGCTACGGTAATGCTGATTGAAAATTCGGAGCGTTTTGGACTGTCGCAATTGCACCAGTTGCGGGGTCGAGTCGGTCGGGGCAGCAACCGTTCTTATTGTTTGTTAATGCCGGGTTCTAAGACGGCGGAAGCTATGCAGAGAATGAAGGTTTTAGAACAATCTCAGGATGGTTTTTTTATTGCGGAAATGGATATGAGATTGCGGGGGCCGGGTCAGGTTTTGGGAACTCGGCAGTCGGGTTTGCCGGATTTTGCTTTGGCGAGTTTGGTGGAGGATCAGGAGGTTTTGGAGTTGGCGAGGGCGGCTGCTCAAATGGTAATTGAGAATGATGAAACTTTGAATCAGTGGCCTGTGGTGCGGGATGAGTTGGAGAGGAGATATCAGCGGATGATGAGCGGGTCGATTTTGACTTAAGAAACCCAAAAACCCCGGCGGTTGAAACCGCGGCTACACACACAAAACCCGCCTGCGCGGGTTGAAGATTTCACCCGATGATTTTCCATTTCCGAATACCCTCTTCGTCCGCGCACCATCCGGACATTGTTTGTGTAGACGCGGTTTCCAACCGCCGGGATTTCTGATAACAGTAGTCGTGTATCTCGAAATTGTATCGTTTTGAAAAATAATTGTGGGACGCACGCCTGCTTGTTCGGAACCTTGTGTGGGATCGAGGTTGGCAATCTGGATTTCACCTCGTCTGATTGTCATGCCAAATCCTCATGTTTGAGGAGTTCTGAATATTCGCTGATTCCGAGTTCCGCAAGTTGTCGGTCTTCTTCGGCAAATTCGCTGTAGAGTTCAGCTAAGTTAGTTTCATCGATCGCAGGAATACTCACTAATCTGGCACGGAATTTCAGGAAGGCTATAAATTCAAATACTTGTTGGAGTTGTTCTCGATCGAACTTTTCTAATTCTTGTTGGATTAACTCTCTCATGACAGTCATTTTTGTTGTCAAGTTTTCTGTATTATAGCCCGATCGCCCATCAATCCAAAAATGCGATCGCCCATCAACCCAAAAGTGCGATCGCGGGGCCCCAGAAACCGGGTTTTTTCCGAAATAATTCCCGAAAACCCACAGCTTCGGGGAAAAACCCGGTTTCTTGGATTATCGATCGCCGCTAACTCCCTCTTCAAAATCCACCAACCTCCCCCACAAATGCCCTGCAAGTTGCGTTTTATCCTTCTCCAAAATATGCGCCGACTTCCTAATTGCCCCTTGAATCAACCCCAAACCTAACCGCCATTTCCATCCGCGCCCAATGCTTCTCATTTGACGGTTAATCCAACTCTGAATTGACGCGCTGTTGCTGGTGCGTTTGTCAATATAAACCTTGACATCCGCCAAACTTTCTGCACTGTACTGCATCAAATCAAAAACTTCATGATTTGGCAAAGGCAGAGTTTTCGGCTGCTTGGAAACAATAAAATAAACATTATCCGGCAAAGCATCCGGCAAATACAAAACATTGCTGCCGCGCCCCTGCAAACTGAGATCCACTTCATCCAGGGCATCCACTACCACAATCAACTTTTTGCCTCCCAATTTAGCGCTGACTTCCCCCAACAATCGACTCAGAAAGTTGCCATCTCTGCTCGCATTTTCCGGCATTTGCGGATAATTTAGTTGAAAGCCTCGAATTAACTGAGTGCAGGCATTTTCCAGGAATTGTTCTGCCAGAACAATCCCTTGAGATTGCGAGTTAAAATGGGCAACGCAGCGCCGCTTCAGCAGCAGCACTAACTTTGCCATAATTGAACTTTTCCCGACTCCCGGATCTGCTTCTAAAACAAAATAGCCTTTGCGATTGTTCTGCAAAAATTCGGCAATTGCTGCAAACACAAATTGGCGACCGGTAAAGTCTTGAGTCCGGTCTTGAATAATCGTTTCGCACTCGTAGGGAAGCGGCAATCTGGGCGTATCAGTATCAACAAATCGTTGCAGCAAGTTCTGAATTTGCGCCAAATCATCCCGGATGCCAATTTCCATCGCCTCCAATTTTACCATCACTTGACAAATCTGCTGCTGCGTCGCCAAACTCTCCAACTTTTGCAGAATTTCCCCATTTTTCAGCCCCAAATCCTTGAGCTCGACTAACGCAATTTGGTGCAAATTCAACAGCATCGCGGCAAACTTTTCTCCTCCCTTCGCCGCATCCAGTTTCAGCACTTCGCGGTAGGCTTTCGGGAATGTTGTATACAGCTTTTTCGCCACAAATTCCACAATTGCCGCATCGAAGGATTTGCCCTCGCTGCGGGCAAATTCCTGCAGGAAAGTTGCCCAATCTTCCGGTGTCAATCCCGTGACGCGATCGAACTCTTCGACATCCGCAGAAAAAATCTTGGTTAGCTGGTCTTCGGAAATCTGCAAACCCCTTGACAAGTCGGCTGTATTCGTGTTAATATCCAGCCAGTATTTGGGAATTTTTTGGGCTAATTTATTTAAAGCCTGTTCTGGAGAAGGCAAATTTTTGCTAAGGGCGATCGCCTTTAATTCCTCCGACTCCGCCACACCCTTGAGAATATAGCCGATCGCCTCACCCGCCACCTTAATCAAATCGTGATTGTCCAGAATCTTCGGATTTTTCGCCAATTTTTCCGCCATCCGATTTCCCAAGTCATTCGCCGCGATATTCCCCGCAATACCACCAGCGATCGCAGCTAAGATAGAAACTCCCCCAAGTGCGATCGGGCCACCCATCATACCCGCTGCTGCTTGAGTTGCCGGATTGGCGATCGCATTAGAAATAAGCTGCCCCACAGCCATCACCGCACTGCATCCAAGAACCCTAACTTTAGTATTAGCTAAATCTACTAACGGCATTTTAAATAATTCCCATACTTTGCAGTAGTTTAGCGCGGCGAGATAATTAAATACAAGGTTAATTAATTTCACATTTTGCACCATTCTTAATAACAAACAAAATGCCTGTTCCATAAAAAACTCTTCTTGTGGGGTTGGTGTCTCGCCCGCCCAAAAAACACAACAGTCTCGCCCGTCCAAAAAACACAGCCGCCCAAAAAACACAGCAGTCTCCCCCGCCCAAAAAAACACAATGGCAGATTCTTTCAGTCATCTTTAGACAACTTGAGCCGTGAAACAGAGGTTTTCCAGCCCTGGCGGCCCCAACAACTAGCGCCAGATATTTGTGCACCCGTCCCGTTAACCGATTTGTAAACTTTTTTATAGATCCGATCGCCCTGCTTTTTTTTGACGGATAATATCTGTTTATTAATTTTTTAACTCTAGCGATCGCCCACAAAAAAATTTACTTTTCTTTACAAAGTAGCAACGAAAAAACAGAGCCCCAGGCAAGAATTTCGTTACAGACTTTAAATGCGGCGCGCGATCGACTAGAGTAAAAAAAATGGCTTTATCCGTTTATTCATCGCAAAGGAAACAAAGCTCATGGTTCAACGCGGTTCGACAGTCCGGATTCTTCGCAAAGAATCCTTCTGGTATCAAGAAGTGGGCACCGTTGCTACGGTAGACCAAAGCGGCATTAAATACCCTGTTATCGTTCGCTTTAACACCGTAAATTATGCAGGCGTCAACACCAACAACTTCGCCCAAAGCGAAGTAGTGGAAGTGGCCGCACCCAAAGCAAAAGCCAAAACAGCCACTCCAGCAGCTTCCGGCGGCAAGCAAACCACCGTAGATCCGAAAACCCGCAAAACAGGCAGCGGAGCAACCCCCCAGCAGCCGAAAACTTCGACCGGCAGCAAGCCTGGTGCAGAAGTTCCCGGCAGCGTCGAAGGTTCGCCAAATCAAGGAACAGAACAACGCTAATTGTGCCAGAACTGCCAGAAGTTGAAACTATTTGCCGGGGTTTGAACCAACTTACCCTCGATCGAGAAATTTTGGGCGGAGACGTGCTGTTAAATAGCTCGATCGCCCGCTCAATCTCTGCGACCGATTTTTTGACAAAACTCAAAGGAAAGTCGATCGCATCTTGGTATCGGCGCGGCAAATACCTCCTGGCAGAACTATCTCAATTCCCAGAAGGAGAAAGAGAAAAAGGGAAAGGGGGAGAATTTACGGCTCAAACTCCAAGTTCTTCCACTCTTCCTTCTTCCTTCCTCCCTCTTCCTTCTTCCTTCTTCCTTCCCTCAAAAGCTGGCTGGTTGGGGGTTCACCTGCGGATGACCGGACAATTGCTGTGGGTGAACGAATCCGAACCCCTGCCAAAACACGCGCGAGTCCGGCTATTTTTTGAAGGAAACCGAGAACTGCGGTTTGTAGACCAGCGCACCTTCGGGCAAATGTGGTACGTGCCCGCAGAAACAGAAGTGGAAAGCACAGTTACCGGCCTGAAACTCCTAGGCCCCGAACCGTTTTCAGACGAATTTACCACAGAATATTTGGCCCGCAAGCTGCACCGACGGGCGCGACCAATTAAAACAGCATTGCTAGACCAGTCACTGGTAGCGGGTTTGGGCAATATTTACGCAGATGAAACTTTGTTCTTGGCGGGAGTGATGCCGACAACTCTGTGCGCCGATTTGACAGCGCCGCAAATTGAGCGCATCCATACAGCTATTATTCAAGTTTTACAGCAGGCGATCGCAAACGGCGGCACCACTTTCAGTAATTTTCTCAACGTCCAAGGTGTAAACGGCAACTACGGCGGTGTCGCTTGGGTGTACAACAGATCCGGTCAACCCTGCCGCACTTGCTCTACAACCATTGAAAAGATAAAATTAGCAGGGCGATCGACTCATTTTTGCCCCGCCTGCCAGAAATAATATTTTCGGCAACAGATTTTGTATCATACCAATGGAATAAAGTAGCGCTAGATATTACCCCCCCCCAACCCCCCCGCGATTTCGGGGGGGCTAAGACTTCATCCATAGCACATAGGTCAGAAAAATGGTATCAGATTCGATCGATATACCAAATCTCAGCTTCCAACTCTTCAGTCTGCGAAGGCAGACTTCGTTCCTGTAGTTGCGGTTTCAACCGCCGACTCAACTCAATCAACTGGTATTAAAGCCAAATCAGCATTAAAATTTAAATACTTCGATCAACTAAACAGAGCAAGTCATGGCAATCAAAAAAGGTAGCACAGTCCGCGCAATTCGCGAAAAATTGGAAAACAGCCTAGAAGCCAAAGCCAGCGATCCGCGCTTTTCCTCCTATCTATTTGAAACAAAAGGCGAAGTAATGGATATTCGCGGCGACTACGCCTTCGTCAAATTCGGCAAAGTCCCCACCCCGAATATTTGGCTGCGCGTAGACCAACTAGAAGATTTTAACTAACCGATAGAAACGAAACATCACTGTTTTGAATTTAACCTAGGGTGCGCCCCGCGCACCTTATTTTTATATAACGTAGAGTACCAAATCTGCGCCCGATCGCCATTAAACTAATTCTTAAAAGCAGCTTTTATGTCGTTCCCGCTTGCATCGGAATAATAAAATCGAGTCAACAGTTAACAGTCAACAGTCAACATTCAACAATCACCTGATGGTGCAACCGAAATTGATATTATAGATTCATAAAAACAGGTTTGATAAAGTATTGAGGAAACTAAATCGATCCTAAAAACTCCTCCTGCAAGCAAGAATTAAGTTGAAACCGATTCGTATTGCGGACTTAATTCCGCACTACTAACCGTTTTTATTATGATAATCGACCGGACACGATATTTATCTATTCTATTGCATACATCTGCGGTCTTCTGCGCTGCATCAGTCTTGCATCTGCAGTCTCGCTATCGATCGCAGATGTATGCAATCTTGTCTCATATAGCGGTTCTCAATGGTGGTGAGATATACCCTATGCCGGATAAGCTGTTGTGCAAATAAACATTGTAGATTTTGATGACAATCAAAAATTGTCAAATTCTCTCCCCCTCTCCCCTTCTCCCCCTCTCCCGCTCAATTGCCATACACAATCTATATGAGCAAAGGCTTAGTACCTCCTATGAAAACTCGAAAGGCTATATATTTTAATAAGTTTAACAAATAAAACCGATAACATATAATAATTTAAGTGCGTGGCAAATCATCTAACAGCTCCCAATGCTCCCAAAAGTGCATAAAATCACACTTAAAGCAGATGAATCGAGTATTAGCGAAAACTAGAGAAAAGCCGATCGGCTAAATTTAAACAAATTTTAATAGAGGCGCTCCAAACAGGATATTCGATCGCAAAGCCGAGGAAACCATCAATCGAGTTTGCAGTCATAATAAAAGGGTGACAATTGCCATTGAAGGCGATCGGAAAAAATGTCAAAATTAGTCAGGACTTTTGGCCCCGTCGGGCGATGAAACCCCGTTGCTCGCTGCCACTTTCGGCTCTTCCCTGATGCGATCGGGTTAATAAACCGGGTTTATGTATAAATTTTGTGAGTAAAATTCTCAATCATTAGCAATTTATGCCATAGGAAGTCACCGATCGCCCGCTTTATCAGTAAATATACGGAATTAGGATACTCGATCGACCTGCAAATCTAGAAAAAATATGGAAATGTAGCCTCATTCGCTGCTAACTGCTATCAGAAGGAGGAGAATTTGCCCTTTGCTCTTGTGATTTATCGCAACCGCACCCGATGGTTAAGACGTTCTTAATTGCTGAAACCCTTGCTTTTATTGCGACTTCCATCTTCCATCTTCCATCTTCCATCTTCCATATTCCATCTTCCGACGGACTTACATCCGTTACATCCGTTACATCCGTTACATCCGTTACATCCGTTACATCCCGTACATTGCTCGTTGCCGAACTTCCTTCTTCCCTCTTACATCCGTTACATCCGTTACATCCGTTACATCCCGTACATTGCTCGTTGCCGAACTTCCTTCTTCCATACCAGATTCAACTTGCAGAGCACTGTGGGGATGCCATCTAAGGTGTTGTGCATTTAAATTATATATTTCGACGATCGATCAAAAATCTTCTCCTCCGAATCCCCATCAGACCCTCTTTACCCGCTCGCGAAGCCGAAGGGCCCCTCCCCCCCCTCAATCACCATAAATAATTGGGATGCACACCAGCTTACCTCGATACCAAACCGCAAAATAACTAAAAAAAGAGCATTATGTTTCATGAATACCTGTATCAACAAGTCATCAACCTGCAGGAAAAATTAATTCGCTTAGAAAGAGATATGCAGTCTCAAACCTGGTTCAAAAAGCTGCAAGCGCTGATGGGAGTCATTAGCAAAATTCGCGAATCCCTAGACTTAGACACAATATTCAAAATCACAGCCACCGAAGTCCGGCAACTCCTAAATGCCGATCGAGTCGCCGTCTACCGCTTCATTCCCGAATCCGACTGGAACGACGGCGAAGTAGTCTCCGAAGACGTACTGCCCCTATACAGCCCCTCCTTGGGCGCAAAAGTCCACGACCACTGCTTCGGCGAACAATTTGCAGCCAACTACGCCAAAGGATACGTTCAAGCAGTCACCGACATCTACAAAGCCCGGTTGAGCCCCTGTCACCTCAAAATTCTCAAGAGATTTCAAATCAGAGCAAACTTAGTCGTACCCCTACTGCAAGGGCAACATTTGTGGGGATTGCTGTGCATTCACTCCTGTGGCCAACCCCGCGAGTGGCAAGAAGACGAAATCGAATTTGCCAGACAAGTAGGCGACCATTTAGCAGTTGCAATTTCTCAGGCCGAACTGCACTTGCAAACCCAGAAACAAATCGCAGAAATCGAATTGGCCCAGCAGAAACTCCGCGAAAGCGAGCAAAAATATCAACAAATTCTCGACTCGATCGCCGATATGGTATTAGTCAAAGGCCCCCAATCAAAAATCGTCTGGGCAAATCAAGCATTCCGCGACTATTACGGCATGAGTCAAGAGGAACTGCAAGGGATCGTAGACGCACCTTTCGCCGAACCTGACCAAACTCTCCAGTACATTAAAGATGATGCCTTCGTATTTGAAACCGGACAAACCCTGCAAATTGCCGAAGAACCTGTGACGCGCTACGACGGAGAAGTGCGGATGTGGAGCACCGTCAAAACACCCATCCGCAATGAAGACGGCCAAATCACAATGACAGTCGGCGTCTCCCGCGACATGACGGAACGCAAAGCAGCAGAAGAAGCCCTCAAAGCCAGCGAAACCAAATACCGCAGCCTGGTAGAAACTTCCCAAGACATGATTTGGTCTGTGGATGCGACTGGGCGCTACACCTTCGTCAACCCAGCAGTTAAGTATATCTACGGTTACGAACCAGCAGAAATGCTCGATCGACCATTCTCCGATTTTGTGACACCAGAACAAGCCCAGAAAGATTTAGCTGTTTTCGCCCGCTTGCTTACGGGAGAATCAGTTTTTCAGTACGAAAGCACCCAAATTGCCAAAGACGGTAGCATGAAACATTTGATGTTCAATGCGATCGCCCTGTACGACGAAACCGGAAACTTCCTCGGCACCACCGGTACAGCCACCGACATTACCGATCGCAAGCGCGCCGAAGCCGCACTGCAACACGCTAACGCCGAACTAGAACGCAGAGTTGAAGCCCGCACCGCCGAACTGCGCCAGACTTTTGCAGCCCTGGGCGCTAGCGAAGCCAAGTTTCGGACGATCGCGGCCGCCATCCCCGGTTCTCTGTTTCAATTTTGCAGCCGCAATGGAGTTTGGAGAGTTGACTACACCAGCGATGGCATCGAAGATATCAGTGGCATCACAGCAGCAGAAATGATGCGAGACATCAATACATTCATTTCCCGCATCCACCCCGAAGACTTGGAAAGCTACATCGCTTCCGTCAACGAAGCCGTTGAAAACTTCTCTCCCTGGCACTACGAAGGGCGGTTAATCAAGCCAAACGGCGAAATTCGCTGGTGGCAGGGCGACTCCATGCCCACCCGCAGCGAGGACGGCGAAATCGTATTTTGCGGCGTATTCCTCGACGTTACCGATCGCAAAAAAGCCGAAACCGCCATCCGCGACAGCCAGCGGCAGCTCAAAGAAGCCCAGAGACTCGCCCACGTCGGTAACTGGGAACTAGACGCAGCCACCGAAACCCTCACTTGGTCAGAAGAACTTTTCCGCATCTTTGGACTCGAACCGGCCCCCACAGCACCCCCCAGAAAAGAACAAGTCGCTCAGATCCATCCAGAAGATTTGGAATTGTGGAGGACGGAAGTAGAGCGAGGACTTGCCTTGGGTATTCCCTTTGATTTTGACTACCGTTTTTACCGTCCCGACGGCACGCTGCGGCATCTCAACGCCTTGGGCCGCGCCGAAACCGATGCCAGTGGCAAGGTGGTAAAACTGTTCGGAACGGCGATCGACATTACCGATCGCAAAGCCGCCGAAGCAGCCCTGCGACAAGCAGCAGCCGAGTTAGAAGACAGAGTGAGCGATCGCACGGCCGAACTTTCTCAAGCAGTCACGCAATTAGAACAAGAAATTGGCGATCGCAAACAGGCAGAAGCAGCGCTGCAAGTTTCCGAGCAAAATCTGCGAACCATCTTTAACAATGTCTACGACGCAATCTTCATTCAAGACTTAGAAGGTAACATTCTCGATGTCAACAATCGAATGTTAGAAATGTATGGAGTTAGTCGGGAACAAGCAATTCAATCATCAATTACGAAGGACTATTCAAGTGAAGAAAATCCTATTCAACTAATGAGAGAACTTTGGGAAAAAGTATTATCAGGTGAAAGCACCCGTATCGAATGGAAATCTAGGCGACCCAACGATCGTTCCACCTTTGATGCAGAAATTGCTGTGTCAAAAATTAATCTCAACGGCAACGTTAACATCATTGCCAACGTGCGAGATATTAGCGATCGCAAACAGGCAGAAGCCGAACTGCAACGCACTCAAAACTTTATGGAATCAGTGCTCAAAACCATACCCGTAGCAGTGGTTGCCAAGGAAGCCGAACAACTGCGATTTGTACTGTGGAACCCAGTCGCCGAAGAGTTGCTCGGTTTCAGCGCAGCAGAAGTTATGGGCAAAAATGATTTCGACCTTTTCCCAACAGAACAAGCTCATGTTTTCACCGCCAAAGACCGAGAAGTTCTCCACAACGGGCAAACTGTAGAAATTGCCGAAGAAGAGATTGAAACGGGTCAAGGAGAATCGCGGATATTTCACACCAAGAAAACATCAATACTCGGTGCTGATGGCAAACCACAATATCTATTAGCTGTCACCGAAGACATTACCGATCGCAAGCGGGGAGAAATTGCCTTGAGGCGATATTCAGCCCAACTCAAGCAGCAAGCCGATCGAGAAAAATTGCTCAACATTCTCACAGCTCAAATCCGCAATTCCCTCGACTTCGACAGCATTATTGCTGTCGCCGTCCAAGAAATTCGGGCTTTCATGCAGATCGATCGGTGCTATTTTTCCTGGTACCGCAGCGAACAAGAAGAGAGTTTTTGGGAAATTATTCAAGAATCTCGCAAAATAGAACTTCCCGATTTAATAGGTTGCTATAAATCTTCTGACTTCGGCACTATAGGAGAACAGATGTTGCGTCTAGAAACGCTGCAAATAGATGATGTCGGAGCGCTCGCAGACCCTATTTTGATCGAGTCTCTTAACTCTCTGGGCTACCAATCAGTGTTGGCAATTCCGATGCAGGCACTTTCGGGAGTAGTGAGCGTTGTCACCTGCGCCCACTCCGCTGCTGTGCGGCCTTGGAGCGACAGCGAAGTAGAATTATTGCAAGCGGTTACAGTTCAATTGGCGATCGCCATCAACCAAGCCGATCTTTACACCCAAACTAGCAATAAAGCTCGCGAATTAGAGCAAACATTGCAGCAATTAACCAGCGCTCAATCGCAGTTAATTCAAAGCGAAAAAATGTCATCTCTCGGTCAGCTTGTCGCAGGAGTTGCCCACGAAATTAACAATCCGGTTAATTTTATTTACGGCAATCTCACCCACGCTAATGACTATACTCAAGACTTGCTGCATTTGATCGAACTTTACCAAAACCACTATCCCGATCCTGTCCCGGAAATTATAGAAGAAGTAGAAGCTATTGAACTCGATTTTCTGATGGAAGACTTGCCAAAACTGCTTTCTTCGATGAAAGTCGGTGCAGACAGAATTCAGCAAATTGTAGCATCTCTGCGTACATTTTCCCGGATGGACGAAGCAGAAATGAAAGCAGTTAACATTCACGACGGCATAGATAGCACCCTGATGATTTTGCAGCACCGGCTCAAAGCTAAACACAATCATCCAGAAATTGAGGTGATTAAAGAATACGCTCAAATGCCCTTAGTAGAATGTTATGCCGGACAGTTAAATCAAGTATTTATGAATGTTCTGAGCAATGCTTTAGATGCTTTGGAAGAGAGAGACACGCGGCGTTCTGCTGAGGAAATGCGGCACAATCCTAGTACGATTTCCATTAAAACGGAAATGCTGGAGGGCGATCGCGTTTTGATTCGGATTGCTGACAATGGGGTGGGAATAGCAGATGGTGTCATTACTCAACTTTTTAACCCATTTTTTACCACTAAATCTGTGGGAAAAGGTACTGGAATGGGCTTGTCAATTAGCTATCAAATTGTTACCGACCGACACAAAGGTTCGCTGAAATGTACTTCTTCGCCCGGACAAGGTGCTGAATTTGCGATCGAGATTCCGTTGAAAGCTAATTAAACAGTTCGATCGCGCGTGTGGACTCAAGTTCGCACGCGCGATCCAATCTTAAATCATATCGTTTCCGGCTGCATCGTCAGGTGATAAATTAGAGGGCAATTCATGAATTATTTTTACAAGTCACCACCTATCTCCGTGCAATTTTCAGTTGTTCGATTCACCGTCAACAGTCAACAGTCAACAGTCAACAGTCAACAGTCAACAGTCAACATCACCAGGAGTGCAACCGGAATTGATATCAGTCAATCGATCGCACATCATATTACTCAAGTCTCAACAATCGAACCAAAATTTATCAGTATTTCAGTCATCGTTACACTGTCCAAAGGTTTAGAAAACCAATATCCCTGAGCTAATTCGCAGCCTAATTCCCGAAGCTGTGCTAACTGTTCCGCTGTCTCCACACCTTCGGCGATCGCATTTAATCCCAAATTGTGAGCCAAAGTTACAATCGCCCGCACAATCTGCAAAGGCTGACCCCCGCCGCCACCATTTTCGATGGCCCCCAAGCGACTCACAAAAGAGCGATCGATCTTCAGCGTATCCAGCGGAAAACGGTGCAAGTAACTCAAAGACGAATAGCCAGTACCGAAATCGTCGATCGACAATCGAATATTTCTACCTTTTAATTGGGCCAGCACAATATTGGCTTTCATCACATTTTCTACGATCGCACTTTCAGTAATCTCCAATTTTAAACAGCTCGGCTCGCAGCCTGTTTCTGCCAAAATTTCATCTATCTGTTCGATTAAATTCGGCAAACCTAACTGTTTGGGAGAAAGATTGACACTCATGGTTAATTGTGAAGGATCGATAATTGGTAATTGGTAATTGGTAATTGGTAATTGGTAATTGGTAATTAGTAATTGGGCATCGGGCATAGGGCCTTGGGCATTAATTTTCCCTCTTCCTTCTTCCTTCTTCCCTCTTCCCTCTTCCGACGGACTTACATCCGTTACATCCGTTAAATAATCCGTTGCCGAACTTCCTTCTTCCGACGGACTTACATCCGTTACATCCCGTACATTGCTCGTTGCCGAACTTCCCTCTTCCTTCTTCCCTCTTCCTTCTTCCTTCTTCCCTCTTCCTTCTTCCTTCATTAACATTTCTTGCCAAAGTCGCAATTGTCGGCAAGCTTCCCGCAGCACCCAAGCTCCCAGAGGCACGATCAAACCGGTTTCCTCAGCTACAGGAATAAAGCTAGAAGGCGGCACTAGGCCCCGAACCGGATGCTGCCAGCGCACCAAAGCCTCAAAACCCTCGATCGCACCGCTGGCGATCGAAATAATCGGTTGGTAGTGCACAATAAAGTGGGAACATTCATTTTTGCTCGCACCTAATTCCTGCTTGCCCAAAATAGCCATACGCAGGTCATTTTCTAACTGCAACAGCGACATAGTTTGGTCGTGCATCGCCAAATTAAACACTTCGTGGCGGGCCTTGCCCAAAGCTTTAGCGCGGTACATAGCAATGTCAGCATCGCGCAGGAATTCTTCCGGGTGAGCGTACAGATTCGATTTGCCTCTTGTGTCGGCTGCTGCGACTTCGCCTTGACTGAAAACAATGCCAATGCTAGCGGTGGTAAATACTTCGTGCCCTTCGATATCAAACGGTAAAGTCAGTTCTGTTTGTATTCTGTTAGCTGCTTGGGTGGCATCGGTGAGGCTCTGAATGTGGTCTAGCAGGATGGTGAATTCGTCTCCCCCCAACCGGGCGACGGTATCAGAAGCCCGCACGCAGGTTAGCAGTCTGTCTGCGAGGGCGACTAGCAATTTGTCTCCTAAAACGTGTCCTAAAGAATCATTGACTACTTTAAAGCGGTCTAAATCTAGGAAAAGTAAACCAAATTTGTAATCGGAGGATTGATTCGATCGGCGGATGGCTTGTCCTAGCCTGTCGATGAACAAAACGCGGTTTGGCAAACCCGTCAGCGCGTCGTGAAAAGCACCGTGCAGCAGTTGCCGTTCTACTCGCTTGCGCTCGGTGACATCTCTGATAATAATCTGGGCGGCGGCTGCGCCTTGATAAAGGGCGGGGATGCCGGCAACTTCAACGTCGATGATTTCTCCGTCTAGCCGCATCAGTTTTTGCTCGGCAAGCTCGATCGGCTTATTTTCTTGCTCGACTTGCCTCATGCGCTTTTGGGCTGTTTCCACATAGTTTGAATGGACAAAATGCAATATCGGAAAGCCGATTAACTCTGCCGGAGAACTCGCACCGAGGAGTTTAGCACCGGCAGCATTGATGTAGGCGATTTTCTCTTGACTGTGAACGACGATCGCTTCGGGAGATAGTTCTACTAAACGGCGATAGCGTTCTTCACTTTCTTGCAGAGATAATATTAACTCGCAGCGCTCTTTTTCAGCTTGCTGGCGTTCGACTTCCATTTGGTGAACTGCCAGAATTTTACCGATGCTTTGAGCCATCAATTCTATGATTTCTATTTCCTGGTACTCAAATTTTTTCTTTTTGATTTCTCGCGAACTAAAACTCAATATACCGTAAGTTTTATTGTTAACAAATATCGGCGTTCCAATGTAAGATTCTGACTGGCATTTCTTATAAGCTGGATGTTCGCGCATCTCTATTTCTGCTCCTATATGAGAATAGAAAACAGTTTTATTTAATTTAATTACGGCAGCACAGTAAGTGTCGCTGAGGTTCAATTCTAGACCTCGCACGAAGTATCCTACATCGGATTTCGCTGCTCGCACAATAAAATTTTCATCCTGAACTTCAGCCATGATGCCAATAGAAAGTCCAAAGATTAAACAGCCGGCTGTTAAATAATCTTCAACCAGTTCTTGAAAATTTTGATAATGATAAGTTGTAATCCGGTGCAGGTGTTTGAGATTAGCGGTGAAAGCTGCTAAAGCTTGAGAATTTAAAAATAATTCTGCTTCCGCTCGCTGGCGGTCGGTAATGTCTGTTTGCACTCCAATAAAGTGGGTTAAGTGTCGCCGCGAGTTGTGCACCGGAGCGATCGACAGTTCGTGCCAAAAAGGCGTGCCGTCTTTCCGAAAGTTGCGTAATATAACTTGGCATTCTCTGCCTTCTTCAATTGCCGTTCGCAATTGTTTAGCAGAGGCGGTGTCCGTGTCGTTGCCCTGCAAAAATCGGCAATTTTTCCCCATTAATTCGTCTCTGCTATAACCCGTAATCCGCTCAAAACTGGGATTGACATAAATAATCGGATTATCTGCAACCGTCGCGTCGGTGATGGCGATGCCGTTGCTGCAACTTTCGATCGCCCGTTCCATCATTTGCAAGCGCTCTTGCGATCGAATCCGCTCGATCGCCGCAGCTAACACGTTGGCGATCGCTTCTACAAAATAAACGTCATCTTGGCTGAAAACCCGTGGTTGGCTGGTGTGAACCCCCAAAATGCCCCAAGGCTGGCAGGAGGAAGTATCTGCTGGTTCTGCTTCTCCCCAGTTCCTCTCCAGTTCCCGATTGCCGGGAACGATGACAGTGACGCCGCTCACAGCCCGGTGGTTGTGCAGCAGCGGCAACTCGCTAAAGCGGGTTTCCACCCGCAAATCTTCGACGATCGTGGCTTTGCCAACTAGCAACGTGTAACCAGCTTGCGATCGGGCAGAAGCCGCAACAGTGGCTTTACCGACGAGGCCCGGCTGCCAGCCTACCCCCGCTCGCAACATAAAAGCATGGCCCGAGGGCAACAGTTCCAACAACTGACAATAATCAACATCCAAGGTTTGAGCAATTAACACCGCAGCTTTGTCCATCAGTGCAGACAAATCTGTTTCCGCCAGGGCCTGCTGCCCCAAGTAAGCGACGGCTGCTTGCTGGCGGGCGCGCAAGTGGATTGAGGCGAGCAAATCCTGCTCCTTGGCGGCTGCTCGCTTGCGATCGCTAATATCACAGAACACCGACAGCACGGATTTTTCCGACAGCAATGTCAAATACCGCATCGATACACTTGCCCAAAACAGCGTGCCGTCAGCTTTTTTGAGGCGGACTTCTATCTCGCGGACTTGTCCGTTGCGGGCGAGCGCATCCAGCAGTTCGTGGCGATCTGCGGGGTTATTGTATAGTGTGGAGGCTTTTTTGCCGTCGATGTCAAATGCTTTGAACCCGAAAACCTGATGGCATAAATCGTTGCTATACAGAATTGTGCCGTCAGCCAGACTGCTGACGATCGTAGGCATCGGCATCGAATTGGCGATCGTCAGCAGTAATTCTTTAGTGGCTTGCAGTTCTGGGTACAACTCTGGTTTGGCGGCCGAACCCTGACAGTGTTCACCATTTTCAGGGATAAAACTTTCCATTTTTTAATTGATCCATTTCTGCGGACAAATTTAAACTTGCGGTAACTAAGGATTTCAGATGCAGAGGACGATCGACATTACCCCCCGCCACATTAATTTTAACCAGAACAATGCAACTCAACGCCCGAAAACTTCTCGGCTGGAGTTTAAGCAGCACCCCAGCCGCAGAGAAGATATCTCTTTATTAGTATGAAAGTCTACTGTTTTTAAAGTTGCGTTAAGTTTTTATAAGAGCGGGTGCTTTGCCAAATATGTAGCGCCAGCGCCTAATCTAAAAAGTAATGTCACCTGCAAACAACTACCCAACACAATTTTGAGAGAGAACACAAATGCTTGAATCTTACCGCCGTAACGCTGCTGAACGGGCTGCACTGGGAATTCCACCGCTGCCGCTAGACGCCCAGCAAACCTCCGAACTCTGCGAATTACTCAAAAATCCGCCGCCGGGGGAAGAAGAAGCCTTAGTAGAATTATTGCGCGATCGCGTCCCCCCAGGCGTAGACAGCGCCGCCTACGTCAAAGCAGGTTTTCTGACCGGCATTGCCAAAGGCGAAATCCACAGCCCCCTAATTGCTCCCAAATGGGCAGTTTACCTGCTGGGGACAATGATGGGAGGTTACAACGTCCAATCTTTAATCGATTTACTCCATCCTACTGCCGAAACAGCCATCCCCGCCACTGCAGCCCGCGCCTTGAGCAAAACGCTGTTAGTATTTGACGCCTTCCACGACATTCTCGCCCTGTCGGATACCAATCCCTACGCCAAACAAGTCATAGATTCTTGGGCGGATGCCGAGTGGTTTACCGGCCGGCCCCAACTAGCCGAAGCCATTACCGTTACAGTCTTCAAAGTACCCGGAGAAACCAATACCGACGACTTGTCTCCGGCACCTCATGCTACCACGCGGCCGGACATTCCCCTGCACGCTTTAGCGATGCTGGAAAGTAAAATGCCCCAAGCTCTGCAAACCATTGCCCAATTGAAGCAAAAAGGCCATCCCGTAGCCTACGTCGGCGATGTTGTCGGCACCGGTTCCTCGCGCAAATCAGCGATTAACTCAGTGCTGTGGCACATTGGCAATGATATTCCGTTTGTGCCAAACAAGCGCAGCGGCGGATATATTTTGGGAAGTGCGATCGCCCCGATTTTCTTCAATACCGCTGAAGATTCCGGCGCATTGCCGATCGAATGCGATGTCAGCAAAATGGAAACCGGAATGGTAATTACCATCCATCCCTACAAAGGAGAAATCACCAACGAAGCCGGAGAAATCATCTCCACCTTCACCCTCAAACCCGACACAATCACAGACGAAGTTCGCGCAGGCGGCCGCATTCCCCTATTAATCGGACGCACCTTAACCGACAAAACCCGCGCAGCTTTAGGACTAGGAATTAGCCCGATTTTTACCCGCCCGACTATTCCTGCAGATACCGGAAAAGGCTTCACTTTAGCACAGAAAATGGTAGGGAAAGCTTGCGGTTTAGCCGGCGTGCGTCCCGGTACATCTTGCGAACCGTTAATGACCACAGTCGGCTCCCAAGACACCACCGGGCCCATGACTCGCGACGAATTAAAAGAACTTGCTTGTTTGGGATTTAGCGCCGATTTGGTAATTCAAAGTTTCTGCCACACCGCCGCCTATCCAAAACCTGTTGATGTCAAAACTCACCACGAATTGCCCGATTTCATGGCACAGCGGGCGGGCATAGCTTTGCGTCCCGGAGACGGCATTATTCACTCCTGGCTGAACCGGATGTTATTGCCAGATACAGTGGGCACTGGCGGCGATTCTCACACACGTTTTCCTTTAGGAATTTCCTTTCCTGCGGGTTCGGGATTGGTGGCATTTGCTGCAGCCTTGGGCGTGATGCCTTTGGATATGCCGGAATCTGTTTTAGTGCGCTTCAAAGGAGAATTGCAGCCGGGAGTAACCCTGCGGGATGTGGTGAATGCAATTCCCTACGTAGCAATTCAAAAAGGTTTGCTGACAGTCTCGAAACAGAATAAGAAAAACGTCTTTTCGGGGCGGATTATGGAAATTGAAGGTTTGCCCGATTTGAAGGTCGAGCAGGCTTTTGAATTGACTGATGCCTCGGCCGAGCGTTCCTGCGCCGGATGCACGATTAAATTGAGCGTGGAGACTGTTTCTGAGTACATTCGCTCCAACGTCGCGCTGCTAAAAAATATGGTAGCGCGGGGCTATGAAGATGCGCGGACGATGATGCGCCGGGTGGCGAAGATGGAGGAATGGCTGGCGAACCCGGTGCTGCTAGAAGCTGATGCTGATGCGGAGTATGTTGAAATCATTGAGATCGATCTCAACGAGATTACTGAACCCATTGTGGCTGCACCGAATGACCCGGATAATGTTAAGTTGTTGAGTGAGGTTGCGGGCGATCGGGTTGACGAAGTATTTGTCGGTTCTTGCATGACAAATATCGGCCACTACCGCGCCACTGCAAAGGTGTTGGAAGGTGCAGGAGAAGTTAAAACTCGCCTGTGGATTTGTCCGCCAACTCGGATGGACGAACAGCAACTGAAAGAAGAAGGTTATTACAGCATTTTTGGAGCGGCTGGAGCGCGGACGGAAATGCCGGGATGCAGTCTTTGTATGGGAAATCAAGCGCGGGTAAAAGATGCGACAACGGTTTTTTCAACTTCGACTCGCAACTTCAACAACCGAATGGGCAAAGATGCACAAGTTTATCTCGGTTCGGCGGAATTGGCTGCTGTTTGTTCGCTGTTGGGGATCATTCCCACAGTCCAAGAATACCAGGAAATTGTGGCTAAGAAAATCAATCCTTTTGCTGGCGATTTGTATCGATATTTGAATTTCGATCAAATTGCTGGTTTTGAGGATGAAGGGCGAGTGATTGCTGTGGAAGATATGCCGCGCATTGAGGATATTTTGGGGATTCCTGAAGGTGTGTTGAGCAAGTAGTTTCCTCGAAATTCAGTGAAATGGTTGTTTTGAACCGCAGATGTCAGCGGTTCAAAAAAATCCCAGAATCTGGATGAATTATCCTCGCCTTTGGGAGCATCTCAGTTGTGAATTTTTGCAAAACTGAGATGCTCCCCCCGTCTTTTGTTTAAAATATAAGTAGAGGGGAGTTCGATCGCCAATCTCTAATTCCCATCCAGGATATCGATCGACCTACGAATTCCTATAAATCCGATTGAGGAGAAAAAAAGTATGTCTGAACGAGCTTTAATCACTGAAAACCCTGAGACACCAACTTCAGCGCCAGAAAATCGCATTGGTAATGAAATGGTAGAGTTTCTCAGTGTAATTCAGCAAACTCCGAGAGAATATTGGCCTAATTTGCTTAAAATGATGAGGTTATTTCTGGAAACGGTGACAGTAAAGCCAGCCTTGTCCGAGCCTCCCCAGACATCGGAGAAAATAGACATTACTAAACTGTCGCTGGAGGAGCGGATACAAAGAAATCAAGGTGCAATTGCATTATTGCGATCGTGGGTAGAGGAGGGAGATGAACAGGAACAAACAGAAACCGCTGAATATCTCCGTAAAGTTTTAGATGAAGACCGCCTTTCTAATCGGCCATTATTCCCATGAGTAGAGTAATACTTTTAGATTCTGGGCCTTTGGGGATGGTAACAAACCCTAAAGCATCTTCTACTGAAGTTCAAGAGTGCAAAGTTTGGCTAAACTCTTTAATGCTCAGAGGCGAAATAATAATTTTGCCTGAGATTGCTGACTACGAAGTACGACGCGAATTGATCCGTGCAGGTAAGTCAGCAGCTATTCAACGACTTGATGAACTGAAATTACAACTGACATACCGTCCTTTGACTACAGAAGTAATGCTTTTAGCGGCTCAGTTGTGGGCGGATGCACGAAAGAGAGGAAAGCCAACGGCACACCCCTATGCACTTGACGGGGATGTGATTTTGGCGGCTCAAGCAATATTGGAGGCAAGTGAAGGCAATGAGGTGGTAATTGCTACAACAAATGTGGGGCATTTATCGCAATTTGTTGATGCTCGCGAATGGCGGCTAATTCAGTAATGTTTAAATCGATCGCACTTACAGACTTGCCCGCTCCCTGATATACTTTCAACTACAGATATTTTTACATACACCGTTAGCGAGATCGACAGCATGGTGGAAACAGCGGACACAATCGAAAAAACGGACGATCGCACGCAAACCCGGTTTTGGGGTCAAGTTACAGTCATAGACGCGGGCGATCGTTACAAGATCAATCGCATCGAAGTCAAGCCGGGACACCACATCAGGACGCAAATGCACTATCACCGCAGCGAACACTGGGTTGTCGTCTCCGGTACCGCTAAAGTGATCTGCGATGACAAAGAGACGATTCTCATGCAGAAACAGTCAACCTACGTTCCCATGAATACTGCTCACCGCGTGGAAAACCCAGGCGTGATTCCTCTGGTGATGATTGAAATCCAAAATGGCGAGTACCTCGGCGATGATGACATTATCCGTTTCGCCCAAGATGCTGACGAAGAAGATTGATCCGACATCAAAATATGAAGCAATCGCAGATATCATATCAATTTCGGTTGCACTGTCAGGTGACTAGACCTCTTAGACCTCTTGCAAAAGTCAAATTTACCCCCCGCAAGTCCCCCCTCCCGCGGGGAGAAACAAGAATAATCTTGCTCCCTCCCCGCGGGAGGGGGGACTTGCGG
>NZ_CAWPRX010000221.1:0-3409 GCF_963890365.1 Tychonema sp. LEGE 07196
AGAATAATCTTGCTCCCTCCCCGCGGGAGGGGAGGGTTGGGGTGGGGTGCTTTGGATTTTTGCAAGAGTTCTAATGACTACTGCCAACTGACTACTGACTACTGCCAACTGCCAACTGCCTTCTTCTATTCTTGATTATTTTTGCCGCGCACGTATCCGTTATCTGCAATCCGCCAAGCACCGCCAGTATTACCCGTTAAATCGCAATCATCTACTGTAGCAATGCCATCTCTGTAAACTACAATCGCCTCACCTTCATTACTATTAATCCGACAACGGCGCACGATCAATTTTCCTCCCAATCCAACACCGATTCCCAGACTGCCGTTATTATAAATATTGCAATCTTCCACCGTTGCTTTCCCATTATCCGAGATAAAAATCCCGTTCCATATTGCATCGTGAATTTGACAGCGGCGGATTACTGAACTCGCCTCGGAGCCACAAATTACCACCACAGAATAGTTGGCAGAAGTGATGTCGCTGTCTTCTAAAATTAACTCGCCTCTACGAATATCTACAGCATAATATTTCCCAGTGGCGATCAGCGTCAAATTTCGGACTAAAGCGCTGTCTGTTTGCATTTGAATGCAGTTTGAGTCGGTGCTTTCCACAGTGACGCTACCGGCTTCTGTGCCGCCGATAATTTCCACAGATTTGTCGATGATTAAACTTTCTCGATACAAACCGGGCTGTACGTAAATGCGCGTACCCGAAGCCGCATTTTTTACGGCTTCGCTAATAGTAGTATAATCGCCTTGACCTTCTTGGCAAACGACAATGCCTTGACTTTTATCAACTATTGGTTGTGAGGTGGATTCTTCAATTTTGTCTGCTAATTTAGCCTTGGGAATTTCTCGATCGCCCTTTTCGACAATTGGCGATTGTAACTCCAAGCTTTCTTGATTGACTGTTCCTAACTGAGCTTCTAACTCAGCTTCTTGACGTTGCAATTGAGCTTGATTCTCGTTGGCTGTCTCAATTTGACTTTGAAGTTCTGAGACTTGAGCATCAAGTTGCGATCGTTCTTTGTTAGCAGTTTCTAACTGAGATTCCAATCGTGAGCGAATTTGAGTCACACTTTCTAACTGACTTTCTAACTCGGATATTTGAGATTGTAGTTGATTTTGATTTTGGTTCGCTGTGTCAATTTTAGTTTGAAATTCTAACTGTTGAGCTGCCATCTGAGATTCCAATTCTGAGCGAATTTGATTCGGGCTTTCTAACTGAGTTTCTAACTGGGATATTTGAGACTGTAGTTGATTTTGGTTTTGCTTGGCTGTGTCAATTTCTGTTTGGAATTTCGACTGTTGAGCTGCAAGCTGTGATTCCAATTCTGAGCGAATTTGAGTCACGCTTTCTAACTGAGTTTCTAGCTTGGATATCTGAGATTGCTGTTGATTTTCGTTTTGGTTAGCTTGCTCGACTTGAGTTTGGAATTCCGACTGTTGAGCTGCAAGCTGTGATTCCAATTCTGAGCGAATTTGAGTCACACTTTCTAACTGAGTTTTTAACTCGGATATTTGAAATTGCAGTTGATTTTGATTTTTGTTGGCTGTGTCAATTTTAGTTTGGAATTCCGACTGTTGAGCCGCAAGCTGTGATTCCAATTCTGAGCGAATTTGAGTCACGCTTTCTAACTGAGTTTCTAACTTAGATATCTGAGCTTGTTGGTGATTTTGATTGTGGTTGGCTTGCTCGACTTGACTTTGGAACTCCGAGAGTTGGGCCGCAAGCTGTGATTCCAATTCTGAGCGAATTTGATTCGGGCTTTCTAACTGACTTTCTAACTGGGATATTTGAGATTGCAGTTGATTTTGGTTTTGGTTGGCTTGCGCGACTTGAGTTTGAAATTCCGAGAGTTGAGCCGCAAGCTGCGATTCTAATTCTAAGCGAATTTGATGCGCGCTTTCTAACTGGGTTTCTAACTGGGATATTTGAGATTGCAGTTGATTTTGGTTTTGGTTGGCTTGCGCGACTTGAGTTTGAAATTCCGAGAGTTGAGCCGCAAGCTGCGATTCTAATTCTGAGCGAATTTGATGCGCGCTTTCTAACTGGGTTTCTAACTCGGATATTTGAGATTGTAGTTGATTTTGATTTTGGTTGGCTTGCTCGATTTGACTTTGGAACTCCGAGAGTTGAGCCGCAAGCTGCGATTGCTCAGTGTTAGCAGTTTCTAATTGAGCTTGCAGTTCCGATAATTGATACATAAGTTGGGAGTTATCTCCCTCGCTGGGATTTACTTTATCCTGCAATTGTGACAACTGAAAAAGCAGTTGTTCTCGCTCCCCAATAACTGTCTCTGATTGATTTTGCAGCTCCGATAATTGAGAGTTTAACTGCATTTTATCTCGATGGGCAGCTTCTAACTGTGTTTCCAACTCTAATAATTCAGATTGAGGTTGTTCTGCTTGTTGGCGGGCGGTTTCCAATTGAGAATTGAGTATTTCCTGTTCTTGTTCTGCACTTTCCAATTGAGCTTGCAACTTCGACAGTTGAGAATGCAGTTGCTCCCGATCTTGAATTGAGCGCTCAAACTTAATTTGAATTTCCGACAACTGGTACTGTAGCTGCAATTTGCCTTGACTGGCTGTTTCCAACTGACTCTCAAATTCCGATAGCCGATCGCGAAATAGAGCGCTCTCTGCATCCAGCGCCTCTCGCTCTGCTTGCATTTCCAGGATTTGAGCTACAAGTTGCGATCGCTCCAGATCCGCAACTTGTAGCTGATTTTGAAGTTCCGCCAATTCCGGTAACTGCGACTGAGCTTGCCCTGCGCTTTCTAACTGAAACTGCAAATCAGCAATCAAAGCATCAACTTGCGATCGCTCTTCAGCAATTTGGGCCATAAACCCTTCCAATTCCGACACCTGATTAGTTAATAAATCCTGCTCGCCAGTCACACTTTCCAAGCGATTTTGTAACTCAGACAATTCAGAATTAAGCTGATTTTCCATCTCAGTTTTTTGGCGCAATTCCGAAGTTCTGGCATCCAACTGCGACGCTAACTTCGATATAGCCTCCTGCGAGCCGTGCATCCGCACCAAATTTCGTGAATTTCGCTTATTCAAAATTAGCCAGCAGACTAATGCCCCGCCTCCAAATCCTATTAATAAAAGTAATGCTTCCATTTGGTTTATCTAATCTATATAAATTGAATTGCCCTGATGCTTGCCCAAAAAATGGACATCCACAAATCGTGTTCTTGCTCAAAGCTATCACAACTTGCGCGCATTTTTTTTTACTTGGCTCGGCAATTTATATTTATTTACATAAATGCCACAGGTAAGGTGTCTGTTGCATTGGTGTCAAGTCAACCCTAAAAACCTTTGTATTTCTCGTTCATACGCACCTCTTGCTCCCCCACCCATACCCCCCTACTCCCAGAATATCCGGGGGAGTAGGGGGG
>NZ_CAWPRX010000222.1:0-3396 GCF_963890365.1 Tychonema sp. LEGE 07196
TGATTCCCAGAAACCCGGTTTCTCTCGATTTTTTTTGCCACCCCATAGATATTTTATGAGAAACCGGGTTTCTTAGACTTTGCAGACTTTGGGTGATTCCCAGAAACCCGGTTTCTCTCGATTTTTTGCCGCAGATATTTTATGAGAAACCGGGTTTCTTAGACTTTGCGTCATTCCCAGAAACCCGGTTTCTCTCGATTTTTTTTGCAACCCAGCAGATATTTTATGAGAAACCGGGTTTCTTAGACTTTGCAGACTTTGGGTGATTCCCAGAAACCCGGTTTCTCTCGATTTTTTGCCGCAGATATTTTATGAGAAACCGGGTTTCTTAGACTTTGCAGACTTTGGGTGATTCCCAGAAACCCGGTTTCTGTCGATTTTTTTTGCAACCCAGCAGATATTTTATGAGAAACCGGGTTTCTTAGACTTTGGGTGATTCCCAGAAACCCGGTTTCTGTCGATTTTTTTTGCAACCCAGCAGATATTTTATGAGAAACCGGGTTTCTTAGACTTTGCAGACTTTGGGTGATTCCCAGAAAGAAAGAATAATTTGTTAATCTCCTTCGCCCCGTTTTAGTGCTGCTAAAACTGCTTGCTGGCTAACTGCTTGGTAAATTTTACTAAAATGCTGCTTGAGTGCGTCAGAGGCGGGGGAAGATTTGCTACTGGTTGCTGTTGGGTTGGTTGCGAGGGGAATCGGGCCTAAAATATCTAAGACTGTTTCGCTGCTGGGCGGCGGCACAATTACGACTAAAGATGATTCTAGCTGCTGGTTGTATTCCCAAAAGCGATCGACCTTCGGCAATTTAGCATTCGCAGTCGGGGAATTTTTGCCGGAGTTGAGTTGAGAATTTTCCTCTCCTTGGGTGCCCCGTGTCTGACGCAAAGCTGTCAAGATTTGCTCTTTGGTTCTTCCCCGCAGTTGAAAAAGTACAAAGGGGTCTTCTCCGAAGCGATCGCCCAATAAGTAGTATACTGCACTGATGTGCTTGCAAGGGTTTTTCGGGTCTGGACAGGTGCAGCGCGATCGAATATCAGATAAACTTAACGGAAATAGCGTTTTTCCCGCCGCTGCAAATACATCCTCAATATTGTGCGGCATTTCTCCTGCTAATAATTTAGCCGAAAAAACCGCTCTTTGGGACATATTTTCAATCACGTAATCCCAATCTTCATCGCTCAATGTATCGAGCCCTAAAGAAACTTGATAGGGTTTGGGATCTGTTCCTTGAACGATAGCAATTACTTCTTGGTTGGGGAATTTAATGCTGAGAACTTTACCTTCGCGCGCGTATTGCCAGCCGCGTTCTAAGCGTTTTTTGAAGCGGTAGGTATTGATTAAATCGAGCCACTGTTGTGTCCACCATTCTCTGTCAATCATTTATTTGGGAATTGGGAATTGGGCATCGGGCATTGGGCATTGGTAATTGGGATGCTGGAGTCAGAAAGGAAAAAACAGCTATCCGTGTATCCGTGACATCCGTGTCGTGCTGTTGGGAATTGGTAATTAATCATATTATTCTTCTTCTGTTTCTATAATAGCATCGCGATCGAGAATTAGTAAATTTCGCAGTTGGTCTGTGTCGAGTTCGGTGAGCCAGTTTTCGCCGGCGCTGACTACTTGCTCGGCGAGAGCTTTTTTACTCTCGATCATATCGTGTATTTTCTCCTCTAGCGTACCCGTACAGACAAATTTGTGTACTTGCACGTTCCGGGTTTGACCGATGCGAAATACGCGGTCAGTTGCCTGATTTTCTACTGCGGGATTCCACCACCTGTCATAGTGGAAAACGTGGGTTGCTCTGGTTAAGTTAAGACCTGTACCGCCCGCTTTTAAAGATAATATCATAATCGGCGGGCCTTGCGGATCGTGTTGGAAGCGATCGATCATTTCTTCCCGCTGCTGTTGCTTAATTCCGCCGTACAAAAACAAAACTTCTCGCCCTAAATGCTTTTCTAGATGCGGTTTTAGGAGTTTTCCCCATTCAGCAAATTGAGTAAAAATCAAAGCCCGATCGCCCTCAGAAACCACCTCTTCCAACATTTCCACCAACCGCTGCAATTTACCCGATTCCTGACTCTTAATCTCCCATTCTTTCGGGTTTTGTTTAGCTGTCAAAAGAGCCGGATGGTTGCAAAGTTGCTTGAGTTTTACCAGCAAAGCCAGAATCATACCCCGGCGCTGAATACCTTCGGCTGACTCTAAATTAGCGATTGACTCTTCGACTATTTTCTGATATAATGCGGCCTGGCCAGCAGCCAGACTGCAAAATACAGTCATCTCTTGTTTTTCCGGCAAATCTTGGATGATTTCCTTGTCAGTTTTCAGGCGGCGGAGGATAAAAGGCCGAACGAGCGATCGCAAAGTATGCAATGATTCTCTATCTCCATATTTCTCGATCGGAATAGCAAATCGGCGCTGAAAGAAATTGCGCGGCCCCAAATAGCCGGGATTCAGAAACTCCAAAATTGACCACAATTCTTGCAGTCTATTTTCCACCGGAGTTCCCGTCAGCGCAATTCTAAAATCTGCCTCGATTTGCCGCACCGCCTGCGACTGCTTAGCCTCGGAATTCTTAATATTTTGGGCTTCATCCAAAACCAATCCCTGCCATTTAGTGCTTTGAATTTCCTTCGCATCGCGAAACACCAGCGCGTAACTGGTAATTATTAAATGCTTTCCCTTAATTTCAGCCGCAAATGCTTTACCTTTAGCGCGTTTGTCTCCGTGGTGCAGCAATACTTTCAGCGTCGGCCCAAATTTCTTGACTTCCCGCTCCCAATTGCCCAATACCGATGTCGGACAAACCAATAATGTCGGCGCTTCTAGAGAATTTTGTTCTTGCAAGTGCAGGAGGAAAGCAATTAGCTCGATCGACTTTCCCAAACCCATATCGTCCGCGAGACAAGCACCCAAACCCCAGCGTTCTAAGAATGCTAACCAGCCAACTCCCAACGCTTGATAAGGCCGCAATTCTCCTCGGAAACTAGCCGGAGTCGCGATCGCACTTACGGCCTGATTGTCGCTTAAAGTATTCAACAATTCCTGAAGTTGGCCCGTAGCTTCAAAATTCACCACAGGCAACTTTTCAATAGTCTGAGAATCGCCCGAAGCCAAGCGCAAAGCATCCTCCAAAGAAAGAGTCATTTGCTCCTTGCGACTAGCAAAAAAAGTTTTAGCAGCCTTCACATCGGTTGCGCGCAACTCCACCCACTCGCCGTTAATTTCCACCAAAGGCGAATTCAGCTCTACCAGCCGATCGAATTCTGCCTTAGAAATGCGCTGTCCGCCGATCGTCAATTCCCACTTAAAATTTAACAGACTTTGCAAACCCAACCCCCCCTTGCCCCCCCTTACTAAGGGGGGGTTAGTTTCTCCAGCGCCCCCCCTTACTA
>NZ_CAWPRX010000223.1:0-34836 GCF_963890365.1 Tychonema sp. LEGE 07196
TCCGATGGGTTAACCCGAGCGGCTTCTCTTACTTCCCCCGGAACCTTGCGGGGGTTTTCCGAAGCCGGAATCCACCACCCATGCACGCTTTCCACCGCGCCTGCTGTAGTGGAAACTGGCAGCAAAACATCTTGATATTTCAACTGCCAATCATCTGGCGTAGTTTCGATCGCCCGCGCCGGAAAAAAGATAAACTTACCTTGCGCGGCAAATAGAAATAGACAAGCGGCAGAATAGGCGATCGCTAAAACTATCCCAAAAATCATCAGCGATTTCGACAAAAAGAAAAGCGGTAACTTGTTCATAGAAAATAGAAACGGAAAAAATTAGCAATCGCTTTCAAGCTAACTGTCAATGATTAATTTTAGACAATTAGCCAAGATCGATTACTAACTTCCACCGTCCAGTTCCGCCAAGTTTGAAAAATTAATCCAAATCAGGGCGGTGCAAGTGCCAATTCGTAGACTGTTCGTAAGCATGAGCTACTTGAAACAACCGAGATTCTTGCAAAACATTACCAATCAGTTGTATGCCCACCGGCAGTCCTTTATCATCAAATCCGCAGGGCAAACTCAAAGCTGGCAAACCAGCCAGATTCACCGGAATAGTCATCAAATCTGACAAATACATACTCAGGGGATCGTTGAATTTTTCCCCGGCCTTAAAGGCCGTAGTCGGAGCAGTGGGACAGACCAAAACATCAACTTGAGAAAAAGCTTTTTCAAAGTCTTCTTTAATCAAAGTCCGAACTTTTTGAGCTTTGAGATAATAGGCGTCGTAATATCCAGCCGACAGCACGTAAGTGCCGATCGCAATCCGGCGTTTAACTTCCGCACCGAACCCTTGAGAGCGAGTTTTGGCATACATATCCAAAAGATTGTCGGCATCGGGCGATCGGAAACCGTATTTTACTCCATCATACCGCGCCAAATTTGCCGAAGCTTCCGAGGGAGCAATAATGTAGTAAGTGGGTAAACCGTAGCGGAAGCGGGGACAAGAAACGACTTGAATTTCTGCGCCCAATTGTTGAAATTGCTCGATCGCCTTAGTAACAGCGTCTTTAACCCCAGAGTCCAGCCCTACACCAAAAGTTTCTTTAATTACACCAATTCTAATCTGACCCTTCGGTCGCAAACTGGGTCTTAAAGCTTGAGCGTAGTCAGGAATTGGGACATTAAGACTCGTGGAATCTCTCGGATCGTAACCAGCGACGGCCCCCAACAAAATCGCCGCATCCTCAACAGTCCGACCAAAGGGCCCGATTTGATCCAGAGAAGAAGCATAGGCCACCAAACCGTAACGAGAAACCAACCCATAGGTCGGTTTCAGCCCCACCAAGCCACAAAAAGCAGCAGGTTGGCGGATCGAACCCCCAGTATCCGAACCCAAGCTCGCGACGCATTCTCCGGCGGCTACCGCTGCGGCAGAACCGCCAGAAGACCCTCCGGGTACGCGCTCCAAGTCCCAAGGATTCGCGGTAACTTGATAGGCAGAAGTTTCCGTCGAGCTCCCCATTGCAAACTCGTCCATATTCGCCTTACCCACAATCACCGCACCGGCGGCTTTGAGTTTGGAGACGACGGTTGCATCGTAGGGAGGCACAAAATTCTCCAAAATCCGAGAGGCGCAGGTTGTGGGAACGCCATCGGTACACATATTGTCTTTAACGGCGATCGGGATGCCGGCCAAGGGCCCAATTTCCTCACCGGCGGCGATTTGGGCATCCACTTTGTGGGCCTGGGCCATTGCGCTGTCTGCCGTCACGCACAGAAAGCTTTTCAACTTCGGCTCTAGCTGGGTAATTCGGTCTAATGTTTCTTGAGTAATTTCCACAGCAGAGCGTTCTTTATTGACCAGTTGTCGGTGCAACTCGCGGATGGATGCCATGCTCGTACCTTTATCATTTCTACTTTCGGCCACTTAGTCAATATAGCTGGCAATTGCACCTGGTTACAGCCCTTCCTCAACAGCGTCTATCTGCGCGCATCTGCAGTCAATAGATTTTAGATTTTAGATTTTAGATTTTAGATTTTAGATTTTAGAGGCGACCCCACGGATCAATGCGGGGGCTTGAGGATTTTAGATTTTGGATTGATTCCACAGATAAATCCGGGGCTTATACCATCAAGAAATTCTTAGTCAAAAAAGCTAGGTCTTTGCCACCACGATCCCCAGGAAAAAAATTTCATCCGGAATTGTCCCCAAAACTAGAGATATATGCTAAGAAGTTCCCGATGCCCCGTTGGAGGAATGCCACCTAAAGCTCACTTAGAATCTCACCTGACGGCAGAGGAACTCAAACTTCGCTACCGGCAGGCACAAAACACCACAGAGTCCCGCCGCTGGCACTTACTGCTGCTAGTTTCCCGAAATTGGACTATCAAAGAAGCAGCCCAAGTCGTAGGTCTCAACTACGACTACGCCAAAGAAATTGTCCAGCGCTACAACCGAGAAGGGCCTACCTCTGTGAGAAACCGCAGCGGAGACCGCAAGCCCCCTCCTGCAAAATCCTTGCTGAGTCCAGAACAGCAAGAAGAACTGCGACAAGCGCTGCAAGGCCCTGCCCCCGATGGCGGAGACTGGACAGGGCCTAAAGTAGCTCTCTGGATTGCCGAAAAGATCGGTATCGATCGTGTCTGGCCCCAACGCGGCTGGGATTACCTCAAGCGGTTGGGTGTTGACTGGCGGCGGCGCAAAAAGTAGATTGTTCGCAATATTTTAGAGGGAGTCGATCGCCATTGAGTGCGATCGATTCCCTTTATTTTTGCATTGGGAATTGGCCCGCGCAGGGCATCGGGCATTGGCCCGCGCAGGGCATCGGGCATTGGGCAAAAGAACAGGTGCGCCGCTCGATCGATTGTTGCTCTTTGTTGAGGATTGTCGATGTATCCGCACCCTACGGCTAAAATCCCAAATCCCAAATCCCAAATCCCAAATCTAAAATCTAAAATCGTTTGACTCTTGTAACAATAGCTGCTTAGATTGAATTTGGTTGTGTTGAGGATGTCGAATATATGCGAGGAATCGGGCGTTTTTTGTCGGTCGCAAACAAGATGGCGGCAGTAGTCGCCGGCATCGGACTGGTTCAGGTGTTAACCATCGCCAGTTCATTCTCTCAATCATCTAACCCGCGTTCCCTAGACGAACTCTACAAAATTCGCGATCGGCTCGTCACCGAATTAGAACAACCAGCCTCTCCCTCCCCAGAACCAACCCTGCTTTCCGGCTTAATTCCCCTCGGCGGCAATCCCCAAGAAAAACTGATACAACAGTTGCAAGCAGTAGATGTTCAAATATTAGTAGAACAGAGAGCTAACGACAATTTGCAGCAAGCAGTCCGCTTAGCCAACCGAGCCGTAGAAACTGGAAAACAGCAAAATCAGTCGCTCGAATCTTCGCAACAAACTCAATTTTTGTGGCACCAGGCCCTCAACAACTTGCAGGAAGTTCCCCAAAATTCCTTTTTAGCTCCTTTCAAAACATCAAAAACTCAAGAATACCGGGAAAACTTCACAGCAGCCACCTCTCAAGTGCGGCAAGCAAAATCAGATTTTTTGGCGGAAGTTGCGCGGGAAAGCGGTTTGTCAGAGAAGGCTTCGATCGGCATTTGCCACCTGTCGAGAGAGTGCGTGAACCTGCGGGGCGATGTGCCTCCTGCCAGCCCGGCCAGCTTAATTAAACTGCCGATAGCTGTCGCCCTGATGCAAAAAGTCGAACAAGAAAAAATTAGTCTAAACCAGGAAGTGTTCGTCAATCGGGGTAATTTTACCGAAGACTCATCGACGAAGATTGTGTCCGCTAAAAATTACCCGTTGAAGACACTGTTAGAAGAAATGATCGATCGCAGCAGCAATACTGCCACCAATCAACTGATCGATTATGTAGGTTCCGATTACATCAATCAATTCTTAGAAAATCGCGGCTACCAAGTAACCCGCGTCAACTTCAAATTAATGGGCGAAAAAATTATGCCCTACAACCCCGGTTCTGGCCCCAACCGCTTGACTGCTAACGAACTAACCGAAATGATGGTGCAAATTTACAACGGCGAAACACCGGGTGCTAAACTGTTAGTAGAAACTCTCAACCGCCAGTACGATCGCGCTTTGGGATTTGCCGCCTTGGAAGGAACTAAAGTTCAGTGGTTGGGCGAAAAAACTGGCGAAAATTCCCTGGTGCTAGGCACAACTTTAGCGATGAATATTGACGGCGAAGCCTACGTGATGACTGTGATAGACAGTCGCAGCAGCGGCGATTTACAAATCCGCAACTCTATTTCTAAAATTGCCGATTATATTAGCAAAAATCCCAGTTTTTAACCACTCTGGAGCTAGGTTCACCAAAATACGAATTTGGTTGAAGCATCAATCCTGGACGCTGCTAAAAGCTCATCCCACAAATCCTGCTTTTGATTGCTATAGCAACCGCCAAGATGATCGAGAAGTTCCCTCTTGCTGATGACGTTGGACGGAAAGCTCCGGGGGGACAGCAAAACATGACTGATGACTAATGACGTTGTAGGGAAAGCAGTTGTCAGTTGTCAGTTGTTACCAACAACAAAAAACAAAAAATAAAAAACAAATAACAAAAAATAAAAAACAAATAACTAATAACTAATAACTAATGACTAATGACTAATGACTAATAACTAATAACTAATGACTAATGACTAATGACTAATGACTAATGACTAATGACTAATGACTAATGACTAATGACTAATGACTTCTTCCCTCTTCCTTCTCTTAAAAATGCCGCATCAAAAACTCAGTGTTTCTGTCAAAGGCGAAGGATTTCCTATTCTTTGCTTGCACGGACATCCCGGTTCCGGCGATTGTATGTCCGTGTTTACAGAACACCTCTCAAAGCGCTTTCGGACGATCGCCCCAGACTTGCGCGGCTACGGCAACAGCCGCACCTCAAATCCCTTTGAAATGACCGACCACCTGCTTGATTTAGAAGCACTTTTAGATCGATTGGGAGTCGATCGGTGTTTGGTTGTCGGATGGTCTTTGGGAGGGATTTTAGCCCTGGAATTAGCGATGAAATATCCCCAGCGAGTCACAGGTTTGATTGTGCTGGCATCGGCGGCCAAACCGCGAGGGAGTCACCCTCCGATCTCTTGGCAAGATAACCTTTACACCGGTTTAGCCGGAATCATCAATTGGGTGATTCCCGGTTGGCAGTGGAATATTGATACTTTTGGCAGGCGATCGCTCTTTCGCTACTTGATCCAGCAGCATACAGCCACGCCTTACCGCTACTTGGCACGGGCAGGTACTCCCGCCTATCTCCAGACTTCCGGGGCGGCTACAAAGGCTTTAAATACCGCTCTCAGAGCCGGATACGATCGACTGCAGCATCTCGGCGACATTCAATGTCCCTGCTTGGTGCTGGCTGCTGAGGGCGATCGGCACATTACCTCCGCATCCAGTTTAGAAACAGCCCGCCACCTCCGCGATTGTCAGTGGGAGTGTTATCCGAATACAGCCCATTTGTTTCCTTGGGAAATTCCCGATCGGGTAATCGCAGACATCGATCGCTGGATTGAGAGTAACCCCCAAGCAGTTAGCTAAAGTTCTGAACTTATATCATGTCCAGTCGATTACCATCACAAAAACACCGCGAACCAATTTTATCGTTGTCAATCGACATGATATCAATTCCAGTTGCACTCTTTATGATGTTAACAGTTAACAGTCAACAGTCAACAGTCAGTAGGGGCGGTGGATGGTGCGGGCGGGCCCTCTTAACTTAACAGTCAACGCCTGAATTTACTATTCCGATGAAGATAGGATTTGATAGGACACGATATTATGTCTATCGTTTGCGTTTGTATCTGAATTAAAAAGTGCGATCGCCGAATCGCACTGTGGTATAATTCCGATGTTACCGGAACTTAATTTACAACTCACACACTCAAAATTCCCCTGCTTCTACTGACTGCTCAAAACAGGCAAAAACCCTCCATCACCAAACTTTCCCAAATCATCTGCAACAGTCAAATTAATAGGTTTGCAGCGTTGAATCGAAACACCAACACCTTCTGCACCTTCATTTTCTATGTCTTCTACATATCCTGCTTTTGCAGCTTCCGCCTCTCCATCGGTCAAGAAGGGGCCAAAATAGTAAATGCACCGCGGCGTTGAAGTTTTAACTTCAACCCACCAAGCCAATCCGAAAAAATTGAGCAAGCTAATCAAGGCTTCTTTCATCTGCTTTTTGAATTTATTTGACGGTGTTTTCACGGTGCTGCGGGCAACACCGGCGCTTTTGTTATTTACTCGGCTGTGCCACTCCTACCAAAAACTCATTTAAACCTATTTAAAGCCGATATCTAAATAGATTTGCACCTAGCTAGGGGAAAGGCCCCTTCTACTTTCGCCGGAACAACTAACGAAAGCCGATCTGCTATCCTTACTTGTTCAGGGAATGCAGCCCCAAAAGGAGAGGCTGCATTCACCTATTATTTTATCGCCTTAACTGCCGATCGACTGGGAACAACAAAAGTGGGTTGTAATCAGATTTATCTGTTGTTTATTCAGCTTTAATTCTAATTGAATTCCAGACATGGTGTTTTCCCAGATCACATTGTACCGGCATTGTCCTAGTAAGGTGTAAGTAGCTACAGAGACCGATCGCCCGGATTGAGCTACTTACATCAATTACTCTGTTGTACACTTTTTTTCAACGACCTTCAAGATCCGTGTACGTGAAACTTTTTGGGCCCCCGCTGGCGGTAAATTTCGTATAAAGCCATCCCCGTTGCTACCGACACATTCAGGCTAGGAGTCTTTCCCCTTAAAGGAATTGAAACTAATCCGTCGCAGCCGCGCTGTATCAAAAGGCTCAAACCGTCAGCTTCACCGCCCACAACTAAAACAGTAGGCCCGGAGAACTTGATTGTCTCTACCGAGTCACCTACCCCTGCTGCAGTGCCGTAAATCCAGAATCCAGCCTCTTTCAATTCTTCCAGCGCCCGGTTAAGATTGACAACCCTTGCCACTGGCAGGTTTTCCAATGCCCCTGCTGCGACTTTTCTCACTGCCGAGGTAATTCCGACGGCCCGCCGCTGCGGAATCACAATGCCCTGAGTTCCTAACGCTTCTGCGGTGCGAACGATCGCCCCTAAATTGTGGGGATCGTTAAGTCCTTCTGCTACCACAATCACTGGATCTGGGCAAGCGGCCTTAGCGTTGGCGATCAGTTCGCTCAAATCCAAGTATTCGTAAGCTGACACTTGGGCGGCTACACCTTGGTGGTTGGCCTTCCGCGTGATGTAGTCGAGGCGCAAATCGTCAACTTCATCAATGATGCTGCCGTTGGCCTTGGCTTCGGTTAGCAAGCTGTGAAAGCGCGGATCGTAGCGCAGGTGCGGGACAACCCAGATCCGGTTGAGCACTTGGTTGCTTTCTAAAGCCGCTTGCACCGCATGGCGGCCGTAAATCATGTCGTCTGTGTTTGCGTCTGGTTGCACGACAGTATTTGAGGCAGTGTCCACAGGGCGAGTGTCTGTCTCTTTGTCTCTGTCTCTGAAATGATAGCCCCGGAATTCCCTCGGGCTGCTATCTCCGTCTCTGTTTTTGTCTTTGTCTCTGTCTTTGTAAAAATTGCCCCGGGAGTCCTGCGGGCTGCTGTCTCTGTTTTTGTCTCTGTCTCTGTCTCGGAAATTGTTGCGGGCTGGCTGCGGGCTGCTGTCTCTGTCTCTGTCTCGGAAATTGTTGCGGGCTGGCTGCGGGCTGCTGTATCCATCTCTGTCTCTGTCTCGGAAATTGTTGCGGGCTGGCTGCGGGCTGCTGTCTCTGTCTCTGTCTCTGTCTCGGAAATTGTTGCGGGCTGGCTGCGGGCTGCTGTCTCTGTCTCTGTCTCGGAAATTATTGCGGGCTGGCTGCGGGCTGCTGTATCCGTCTCTCTCTCCGTCTCTGTCTCTGTCCCTGTCTCTGTAAAAATTGCCGCGGGATTCCTGCGGGCTGCTGTCTCCGTCTCTGTCTTTGAACTGTCGGCGCGCGGAGGGTTGGCCGTCGCCATCGACATTCCGTTTGAAAATTGCTCGCACGGGCATTTCTCGGGATTGGGGAGAGAAAGTCGATCGCTTTTGAGGCGCTTCTACTCCGCGAGTGTCGGGAGAGGGCTTGCGTTCAAAGCGGGGAGAGGAGGATTGCGAGTCTTGACGGCGGCCTTCGCTTCTGAATGGCTTGCTGTCGGAATTCGATCGCGAGGAGTTTGGTTTGGTAAATTTTCTCATGGGTTTATGATTGCAGTTAGAGCGATTTGAGATTTGAGATTTTGGCTTGAGAAACCAATCTTAGGAATTTGGGATTTGAGATTGGCGGGTTTGGGATCAAAGATTTTTCTGGTGAAAGTTGCTCGTTGATAAGCTCGATCTGCATACATATTCGATCGATCTGTTAAGCGCAGATTGCAAGCCAATACACACAGAGGGACGCAGATAATTCATTGGAGTCTGCGATGCACAGTGCAACTTAAGTCTAATCACTCCATCGGTAGCGACAGTTTTTAGGTGGTAGTCACAAAACGCAAGTCCTAAGCCGATTCGTGACCTCAGACACCCGATTTCTTCCGATATTTATTGTCAAGCGCCACTAAATTTTCTCGACAACCGGGTTTCTAGCCCCCGCTCGATCGTAATCCCTGAAACTGTCGCTACGTATCGATCGCCGGTCGATCCTGTTTGCGCCATCGATTTTTGGGCTTTTTTAGGTAGGTTTGCGGTGGAATTAATGATTGATTAATCCGCTGTCCTTCGCAACTATTAACTGCTAGATACTTTCAGTTTCTAGCTCTAAAAGTCCCAAAATTTCCGTCAATCTTTCGGAATCGGTGAGGTACAAATATCCGACCAAAGTTTCTAAGCTGCTGGCTTGTTGGTAAATCTCTGGATCGGCTCGCTTGGAACGGCCGGATACGGCATTGCGCCCGCGCTTGACAATTGCTAATTCTGTACTGTTCAAATAAGGAGAGATCGATCGCAAGTGACGCGCTTGAGTTTCGGCTCGTACTTGTCCCACCACCAATTCGTGATAAGCTTGCAATCTTTTCGGCGGTACTAAGTACGAGCTCCTAATGTAGAGTTCGTATACTGCATCTCCCAAATATGCCCAGGCGGAGGGCGATATCCTTTCTATTTCTGCTGGTGTCGCCCTCTCCGCATACTGTCGATTTAAACTGATATCAGTCAGGCTCAATTTGAGTCCATCATCTGCGGTAGGCGACATACTTTTTTAAATAAAACTTCCGCACAGCTTGGTTGTTCTAGTCCTTTGACATTTTTGTCTTCGATCGCGCTAGGCAATTATAGCTTTCACAGGATTGCGAGCATCTCGATCGCGAAAAAGCTCTCTAATTTGCCGATCGCGATCGCACCGACTCAAAAATACTTTTTACACTTATCGCAACGCTCCCCTTCTTATACCATTTTTCCGTCTGTTTGCCACACATATTTTGCTGTTCCTCCACCGGATCTCAAAGTATCAGGGGAATTTGCAGCTTGCGCGTGTCGCAGCTTCTCGGAAAATTAGTATTTTTTTGCCCGCAAAACTATAAAAATTTGCTATCCAGCGTTGAGAACCGGATAGCTAATTAAATCCACCTTTGCATCAAGTATCCTTGACGTTTTTTACCGCATCATCAACCGTTGGTTGCAAAGACAAAAATTTCTCTAAGCGAACCAGTTTAACAGTCTGAGTTACACGGGGATTTGAGACAATTTGCAATGTTCCTTCCAAGGTTTGGGCTTTCTTGACAAGTTGTACAAGTGCGCCCAAGCCGGAACTGTCCACAAAGTCTATTTTAGACAAGTCCAAAATGACGTGTTTTGGGCCATCGTCTATACATTTGCTTATTACCTTCCGAAAAGTGGCCTCAGAAAAAGCGTCGAGCAGGCCAGTCAGGCGAAATAACTGATAGTTATTCTTGACTTCGCGAGTGCCTCTGAGGCTAACGGTCAGGGTCAATGGCTCAGAAATGACACCCTCCTAGCTAAATATGACTAAAAGTCGAGGCTTCATTATAGGAGTTTTTTGGTTTTTTGTCTACAGTTTTTTGGTCGTCAGCGATCGGTCAGGAGTCGTTAGTCATTAGTCAGAGGCTCTCTACACCAAGAGCCTCTGAGAGACGAGCAATTGCAAAAATAGCTGTGACGGGCGAGGAGGATCGTCCCACAAAAATGATTTTTTCTTGTGGGGAGTAGGGTGCGCCGTCCCGCCTGCTGGAAAATTAGCTCAAAACAACTGAGGCAATTCCAGCCCGATGACTGCGGACTGATGACCAATAACCGAAAGCGAGGGGGACAGCACTAATGCCCAATGCTCAATGACTAATGACCAATGACTAATGACTAATGACTCCCCAAAGATGGCTAAGCTTTGATTTTCTGATGGTCTCGCATGGACTGCACGAATCGATCGAACAAATAGTCAGCGTCGTGCGGGCCCGGACTGGCTTCCGGGTGGTACTGGACTGAGAACAGCGGCAAGGTTTTGTGCTTCAATCCGGCTACGGTGCGATCGTTCAAATTGAGATGAGTAATTTCTACTTCCGGGACTAGGGAATCCGGGTCGATCGCAAAACCGTGATTTTGGCTAGTAATTTCTACTTGCTGGGTTAAACCAGCAGGATGATTCAAGCCCCGGTGGCCGAACTTGAGTTTAAAAGTTTCCGCACCCAAGGAAATCCCCAGCACTTGGTGTCCCATGCAAATGCCGAACACGGGTTTGTCTGACTTCAACAAAGCTCTAGCCGTGGCGATTCCTTCAGTTACCGCCGAGGGATCTCCCGGGCCGTTGGACAGAAAAATGCCGTCCGGGTTGTATTTGAGAATTTCCTCCGCCGACGTGTCAGCGGGTACAACAATTACCCGACAGCCGTAACTCGCCAAACGCCGCAGAATATTGCGCTTGATCCCAAAGTCGATCGCCACCACCGTCCACATTTCGCCGCTGGCCGGTTGGACTGTCGGACTGAACTCCCACACCGAGTCTGTGGCTTCCGACCACTCGTAAACCTTGCGGGTGGTCACTTCCCGAACCAGATTCAGCCCGTCCATGCTGGGGGCATCTTGCACTTGCTCCAACAGCTCTGCCTGGTCGAGAATCACTGTCGAGATGCCACCGTTAATCGCTCCCACAGTGCGAATTTTGCGAGTGAGGGCGCGGGTGTCGATGCCGTAAAGGCCGGGGATATTGTGCTGTTTTAGGTAGTCTTGCAGGGACTGCGAGCAGCGCCAGTTGCTGGGGCGGCTGCATACGTTACGGGCGATCGCACCTCGAATTTGTGGCTGCGAGGATTCTTCGTCTTCGAGATTTACCCCGGTATTACCCAATTCTGGATAAGTAAAAGTGACAATTTGACCGCAATAGCTAGGATCGGTCAAGACTTCTTGGTAGCCTGTCATTCCCGTATTGAAAACTACCTCGCCGACGACGGTGGCGTCAGCGCCAAACGACCAGCCGCGGTAAGCAGTACCGTCAGCCAGGACTAGGAGAGCGGGTTTTGCTGTTGAAAGTGACATGGCATCCTTAATTACTTTACGTTTAGTTTCATTTCATTTTTATCCCGACTGGGGGCTTTTGGCCGATCGACCAAATAGACCTCTCCCACAATGATTGTGGAACAGGCATCCTGCACGTTCAAAACAGTCTTTTTGGCAGATGTCTCATAAAAGTCTCATTTTATTTTCATACAGTAATTTCCTGCTGTATTTTTTTTTACGGTTTATAGCTCAATCTCGTAAAAATTTATATTACGTGCTTTGGTACTTTTGACTTAGGAACCTTCCAGTCTCAATTACTGAAACAAATTGTTTGTCAATTGTCAAGCATTTTGTGGCATACCGCCCTCATCAGACAAAAATACAAGCTGAAATCCCCAAACTGTCAGCGCTAAATCTATACTCAAAGGTGGTTGTCGTTGTTACGATCGACAAACAAGCGTTTAAACAAACTATGGTCAGCAAATCTCCCTTGCCTTTACTCTCCAACTCAAAAAAGCCTCTGCTGAGCGAAAACCTCCGCAAACCTTTACTGCTTTTAACAGCAGTTATTTCTCTGAGCAGTTCAATTTTACTTGACACTGCAGTCAACTCGTCGCCAGCGACTGCTCAAGAGAGCGAGGGATGCTTCATGCGTAACGACCGCGGCCAAACAATTAGCTTGAGCCGCTCTGTCTGCGGTTTTATGCCCCAAGAATTGGCTCCTGCAGGTTCGTCTGATACTAAGGCTAATACTAAATCGGGAGTATTTCTGGTCAAAATTAAACGCCGAGAAGCTAATATCCCAGTGATAGAAGTCACGTTTAACGGCACGCAAAAGTTTGAAATGATGGTGGATTCTGGAGCAAGCCGCACAGTAATTACGCCAGCAATGGCTACTGCTTTGAAGATAGTTCCTCAAGGAAGCGTGCAAGCCAAAACTCCCAACGGAGTGGCTACTTTTCCTCTGGGCAATCTTTCTTCGATTGAAGCTGGCGGTTTGGCGATTACAAATATAGTTGTACCGATCTCGCCCGCACTAGACATCGGGCTGCTGGGTCACGATTTTTTTGGTAATAAAGATGTGACTATTAAGCAAGATGTGATTGAATTTCGATCGCGATCGTGAAGGAAGAAGGAAGAAGGAAGAGGGAAGAAGGAAGAGGGAATAGGGAAGCTTTTGTAGTGCGAGGGGCATGGCTCGCGAGCTTCTTGTGTAGCTCGCTCCTCAAGGATGCTCGCACTGTTAAAAAATACTTTTTGCATTCATTGAGATGCTCCGGTTCTGATTATTCTGTCCTCTTCCCTCTCTCCTATTCCCCCAATATTCCTCAACATCTGTTAAATCCGCCAATTGCATCAGATGCCGAACTTCTTCCTTCACCGCAAAAACTCAATTAACTGCTGCAATTTCAACCAAGATTCGCCGCTCGATAAAATATCCTTAGCCAAATCAACTCCTGCAGCGTGGGAACCCATAGGAATTGCACCTCCCACTTGAAAAGCTAAAGACGCATTCAAAGCTACAACATCCATTTGCGCTGCTGTACCTTTGCCTTGCAAAACATTCCGCAAAATCTCGGCGTTTTCCTCAACATTTCCGCCTTTCAACGAGCCGATCGCACTTGGTGTCAATCCTACCTGTTCCGGGTTTAAAGTAGTAAGTTCCACCTTGCCACCCGACAAAATCGCCAAATCAGTCACATCACCCAAACCCGCCTCATCCAACTTTTCTCGGCCGTGCACCACTATCGCCAACTCAGTCCCCAACTCGCCCAAAGCTTGCGCCACAGTTGATACCATCCTGGGATCGAACACCCCGATTACCTGCCCATCCGGGCGCAGAGGATTGACGAGAGGCCCTAAAAGGTTAAAAACAGTCCGCACCTTCAAAGTGCGCCGGAGCGATGCTACAGCCTTGAGTGCTGGATGCCACCCCGGCGCAAATAAAAAAGTGATCCCTACCGAGTCTAAAGCAGCTTTTACCTTCTCCATATCGGCGTTGAGGTTGACTCCGAGTGCTTCTAGCACGTCAGCAGAACCGACTTTGCTCGATGCCGATCGATTTCCGTGTTTGGCGACTCGCACTAGGCCTGCGGCGGCAACAAAAGCTACAGCCGTGGAAATGTTAAAGGTGGAAGCACCGTCACCGCCCGTGCCGCAAGTATCAATTAATTTAAGATTTGAACTCCGAGATTGGCGATCCAAAACACTTTCTGACTCGCCTGCGAGGGACTCAAACTGCAATACCTGAGCCATTCCCGCCAATTCTTGAGCAGAAATGCCTTTAGCTTGGAGAGCAGATAAAATTGCGCCGGAAAGTTCCGGGGGTATAGCTTCTGCTAGCCATCCCTGCATTAAGTCGGTGGCTTGGGCGCGCGAGAGAGATTGTCTGTCTAAAAGTTGTTGTAGCAGGGCTGGCCACAGAGGAGAATCCGCTGTCAAAGTTGAAGCGGAGGCTATATCTAGTGTTGCGAGTACGGGAGAATCTGTCATAGTTTTAGTCAAATTTAGCCCGATCGAGCTTAGCGGCCAAACCGAGAATCGATCGGCATTTTACCAGACTTACACCATGTTCAATTTTTGCGTGGGAGATTTTAGAATTGGCAATGACTTACTGCACAATGGTTTAGAGCGTCCTTAAAATTGCATCTTGTTTGAGAAACTGCCCAAATCTCACCCTATTTTGAGCCCAGGGATCGGATTTTGGCCCCTGATATTAGCAGCGTCAAATCATGTCTCCGCCCGCAGCAGCCGAATATGAAGTTTTTGATACAACAATTGCCGTCTTGTTATGGCAACTTTAAAGGGAAACGCGCGATCGTCCAACTACCAGCAGTCCGCTGTATTATATTTCACTAAAAATAATTAACAGTAACCGAGAGCACCAACGGATACAAGTTTCCGACAAAAGTTGTGGATACCCCAAAATTTTAGGCCAGAGGGACAGTCACAGATTCACTGCGCCGCAAGTCCATGATTCGATCCAAAATCTTCAATCTCCCAATCGACAGCACAGCACCCACAGCCGTTCAGTTGATACCCGCAGGTTAGTCACAGGAGAGAGAGAGTCGATCGAACTTTGACCCAAACCTTAAAAATAAACTCTTGCGGTTGTAGAAGTAGCTGCCTCTGATTATAGTAAAACAGCATCGCCACTAACTTATTTCAGGGTACTTAACTGCTAATATATTCAGACAGATTTTAAGGAGCAGGTTGGGAATCGACCAACTCGCCCGTCTGAAGACCAGCCAAATCTTAAAAAAAGACAAACCCAATCAACTAAACTTGCCTCAATAACATCTAACATCTAACATCTAACATCTAACATCTAACAGCCCAGCAGGAAAAATGAATCAACATACTTGTATAATTGCCGCCCCGGACACAAACCAATCGCCAAGCTTTGTGGGCGATTGCTTGTTTTTCGCGATCGGGCGGCACAGTATTCTCCTGCCTAGTTAACTGTTCATACTTAACAGGAACATACTAAAAATATTCAACTCAAATACAAGAGCAGGGTATTCAAAAGTGGCAAATCAACAATTACAAAATAAAGCAATACAATGCCTGAATGTCCAGGAGGCGCTGCAGCAAATGGAAGCAAAATATTACAGTATGTTTGAAAATGCTGTTTCCGGCATTTTCCAGACCACACCCGAAGGGCGTTACCTCAGCGCTAATCCAGCTTTGGCTCGGATTTACGGGTACAATTCCCCAGCAGAATTGATGGGGAATCTGACCGATATCAGCGATCAGCTTTACGTCAATCCCGATCGCCGCAGCGAGTTTGTTTCGGCTTTACAAGCGCGCGGCATCGTATCGGATTTTGAATCGCAGATTTATCGCCGAGATGGCGCAGTAATTTGGATTTCGGAAAATGCGCGAGCAGTCCGCGATTCCGACGGCAAATTGCTTTATTACGAAGGGTTTGTCGAAGATGTTACTCAGCGCAAAAATGCAGAAACTGCATTGCGAGAGAGTGAAGAACGCCTGCGAATGGTAATAGAAGGCGTTAAAGATTATGCTATATTCATGTTAGATACTAAGGGATATGTCGCTAGCTGGAATTCCGGCGCTAAAAGAATTTTTGGGTATGAAGCCAGCGAAATAGTAGGCAAAAACTCGGAGTGCTTTTATGTGCCTGAAGATATTAAAATTGGCAAACAGCAAGAAAAATTAGCCACAGCTACCGCAGCAGGTAGATATGAAAGTGAAAGCTGGCGGTTCCGCAAAGATGGCTCTCGATTTTGGGCGAAGATTATTGTGACTCCTTTGCGGGATGAAAGCGGAGAGTTGCAAGGCTTTTCTCAAATCATGCAGGACATTACCGAGCAAAAGCGGACTGCAGAAGAAAAAATGCAGTTGATTGCTTCTTTGCAAGAATCGGAAAGGAAGTTTCGCACTCTCTACGAATCGACAACTGATGCGGTAATGCTGTTAGACGAACAGGGATTTTTGGATTGCAATCCAGCAACTTTAAAGTTGTTTGGCTGCAGCACAGAATCTGAGTTTTGCGGCAAGCATCCTTCGGCATTTAGCCCACCTTTACAACCGAGTGGAGAAGATTCTATAAGTCTGTGTCAAGAGCAAATTAATACGGCAATCACCACAGGAAGTTGCCGTTTTGACTGGCTGCACCGACGTTTGGACGGTTCCGAGTTTCCGGCGGAAGTGCTGCTAACTTCTATGGATATCGGCGGCAAAATTTGGCTGCAAGCTGTGGTGCGCGATATCACTTATCGGGTGCAAGCCCAGGAAAATTTGAAGCAGGCTAACGAGGTGTTGGAATGCCGGGTTAAAGAGCGGACAAGTCAGTTGGAAGCAGCTATTAAAAAGTTGCGTTTGTCGGAAGAAAAATTTTCTAAAGCTTTTCGATCGAGTCCAGATCCGATGACTATTACTACTTTTTCAGGCAATTTTATTGAAGTTAATGATAGTTTTTTAGCGATGACTGGCTACAGTTTAGCAGAAACTATTTACCATACAGTAGATGATTTAAATATTTGGGTGAAGCCAGAAGAACGAGTTAATTTTAGGAAAATATTGCAAGAAAAATATATTGTTCGTAACCAGGAATGCGAATTTCGGGTGAAGTCGGGATCGCTGGTGGTGTGTTTGCTTTCAGCAGAGTTGATTGATTTGGAGGGCGAACTTTGTATGCTGGGGGTGATGACGGATATTACCGATCGCAAACGTGCAGAAGAAGCCCTGCGGGAAAGCCAGCGGGCACTGGCGACGCTGATGAGCAATTTGCCGGGGATGGCCTATCGTTTTCGCAATGATGCCGATCGCAGTATGGAGTTTGTCAGCGAAGGTTGCTATCAATTATCCGGCTATTCTCCTGAAGAATTTATCGGCACCAGGCAAATTTCTCTCTCGGAATTGACACACCCGGACGATCGCGATATTTTGTGGAATGCCATTCAAATAGCCTTGGCAGAAAATCGCCCCTATCAGCTCAATTATCGAATAACTTGTAAAAATGGCGAATTAAAATGGGTTTGGGAGCAAGGTTTGGGAGTGTATTCTGACTCTGGAGAATTGATAGCTTTAGAAGGGTTAATTACTGATGTTTCCGAGCAGAAACGCAGTGAAGAAGCTTTGCTGCAGTCGCAAACAGAGTTAACTCAACAAAAACTTCAGCTAGAACATACTTTGCACGAATTGCAGCAAACTCAAGCGGTATTGATTCACACTGAAAAAATGTCTACTCTCGGTCAAATGGTAGCAGGTGTGGCTCACGAAATTAACAATCCCGTTAGCAGCGTCTGCGGCAATCTCGTCCACGTCGGCCACTACACCGAAGATTTGCTAAATTTGATCGATATGTATCAGCAGCACTGCCCGCAGCCGCCCGCACCAATTCAAAATAAAATTGAGGAAATCGAGCTAGAGTTTCTGTTAGAAGATTTGCCAAAAGCGATGTCCTCGATGCAGATTGGGGCCGATCGCATTCGGGAAATCGTGCGCTCTCTCAGAAATTTCTCTCGCAAAGACGATTCTCAAATGAGCAAAGTCAACCTGCACGAAGGTATTGAAGGAACGCTGCTAATCTTGCAAAGCCGGTTGAGGGCGCGCGGCAACTATCCCGAAATTGCGGTAATTAAGGACTATGGAAATTTGCCTTTGGTTGAGTGCTATTCGGGTAAAATAAATCAAGTGTTTATGAATTTGATCGGAAATGCGATCGACGCGATCGAGGAATACAACGCAGGGCGATCGGTAGAGGAAGCCCAAGCTAACCCCAGCAAAATTAAAATTAGGACAGAAGTCCAAAACTCCAACGCTGTAATTCGGATTTCTGACAACGGGCTAGGGATGCCGGAAGAAGTTTGCCAGCAGTTATTCGAGGCTTTTTTTACCACCAAACCCGCCGACAAAGGCACCGGTTTGGGCCTGTCAATTTCCTATAAAGTTGTCCAAGAACACGGCGGCACCCTGAGTTGCGTGTCTGCACCGGGCCAAGGAGCCGAATTTATCATAGAAATGCCGATCGAGCAAATTAGTTATTAGTTATTGGTTATTGGTTATTGGTTGTTAGTGATTGGTTATTGGTTATTGGTTATTGGTTGTTGGTTATTGGTTATTGGTTATTGGTTATTGGTTATTGGTTATTGGTTATTGGTTATTGGTTATTGGTTAACCGCTAACAGCTAACAGTCAACAGTTAACAGCCAACTGCTAACAGCTAACAGTCAACAGTTAACAGCCAACTGCTAACAGCCAACTGCTAACAGCCAACAGCTAACAGCTAACAGTCAACAGTTAACAGCCAACTGCTAACAACTAACTGCTAACAGTCAACAGCTAACAGTCAACAGCTAACAGCTAACAGTCAACAGTTAACAGCCAACAGCCAACAGCCAACAGCTAACAACTAACAACTAACAACTAACTAATGACAACTAACAACTAACTAATGACACCTATCCCAATAAATTCGAGCCACCTTATCCCCCGGATTTTGCCGCCAACAATCCGCAAAAAGTCCCCCAGCTTCCCTAAAATTATTCATATCGTACAAAGACAAAGCCTCAGCAAACAACTGCAAAGTAGCCAACTTTCCCGCCTTAACTTCCGGCAAATCCGCATCAAAAACTTCATAAACAGTCACCCATTCAGACTTCCCCTTAACCTGAACCTTATCAATTACCCGAATCGCATAATCAGCAGGATTTGTCAAGCGATCGAAAGTCTGTTGACTAATTAACAGCGACACCCCATAATTCTTCGTCAAACCCTCCATCCGAGCAGCCAAATTAACCGCATCGCCGATCGCAGTACCCTCCATCCGGCTGTTTCCGCCAACAGTACCCAGCATCAAAGAACCAGTATTAATTCCCACCCCAATCTTAATCGCCACATCGCCTGCAGCAGCGCGCTGTCGATTGTATTCAGCAAGACTGTGCAGCATCGCAATTCCCGCTTTCACAGCATCATCCGCACCCTCACTAAACAAAGCCATAATTGCATCGCCAATATATTTATCAATAAACCCCTGATTTTCTAGAATCAGCGGTTCCATATAACTCAAATATGAATTTATAAATTTGAAATTTTCTTCTGGTGTCATCTGTTCCGAAAGAGTCGTGAAATCGCGAATGTCAGAAAATAGCACCGACATTTCCAACTCCACCGCATCTCCCAATTTAACATCAACAATACTGTCACATCCCAAAAAAGATAACAACTGATCGGGTACAAAACGACTTGTCGCCTCAACAATATCTAATTCTGCCTCCAGTGAAAGTTGCAAACTGCGATTGACCTCAAAAAGCTCCTCCATGAACTTTTTGCGATCGGCCTCAGCTTCTTTGCGTTCTGTGATATCTAGAAGAGTGTTGATAGCATATACAATTTTGTTCTGCTGATCGTAAATCGGGGAAGCATGAATTTCTAGGGGAATAATCTTATTTCCGTGCCGGACTTCTAAATCGTCAGCCACCGAAGTTTCGCCCCTCAATGCCCGAATGACGGGCAAGTTTTCCACAGGGCAAGGTTCAAGACTTCCTGCTGGATAAACTTGATAAACCTCTGACAGTTTTTCGGCTGGGATCTCAGACACGACTCCTTTGTTAAATATCTCTTTTGCTTTTTTATTGATATAGTAAACTTGGCCATCAGCATTCAGCACTCCCACGCCGATCGGCATTGCTTCCAAAAACTGCATCAAACGATTTTCGTTGTCGTGGAGTGTCGCAATCAGTAGCGATTGCTCGCGGTTTAAATCAGCCAATTCCTGATTCATTTGCTGAAGCTGCGCGTTTTGTGATGCCAGAAGTTGATTTTGCCGATAACTGTTTACTGCTTCTTTTACCGTCAAGCTCAAGTCTTCTTGTTGCCAGGGTTTGGCTATATAACGATATAAATTTGCATTTTTGATGGCATTGCCCACCGCCTCAATATCTGCTTGCCCCGTCAGCATAATTTTGATAGTTTGGGGCGAAAGTAGGTGGACTTGTTTTAATAGTTCATCTCCCTTCATCTCAGGCATGATGTGATCGGAAATAATTAACGGTACTTCATACCCATCTAACAATAATTCTTCAAGCAACTCTAATGCTTCCTCCCCACCCTCGGCAATTTCGACCAGATAAGCATTGCCGACAGCTTCTTGGAGCTCTACTTTGAGGCTCTTGAGTACAGTGTTGTCATCATCTACACAGATTATTACCTGTTGTTTCATAACTTCAACAAACCAGATTTTATGGTTTCCAGTAAATCGGCTTCCGACCAAGGTTTAGATAAGCAGCGATGGAGATTAGCCTGCTTTTTTGCTCTGTCAACTGCTACTTCGTCAGCTTGACCGGTCAGCATAATTGTAATAATATGGGGGTATTGTTTGTGAATGCGTATTAGTAACTCATCTCCCTTAATACCAGGCATCAACCAATCAGAAATAATCACAATAACGCTAGTTTCTTCGTCATAGAGTTCGCCGATCACCTCTAATGCCTCTTCAGCATCTTCGGCTCCTTCATAGGTGTAGGCATCCCCAAATTCTGCTGCTAGCTGCGTCCTGAGACTATCTAACACCATTCTCTCATCGTCAACGCACAAAATGACTGGTTTAGACATTTATTTTTTCTCCTTCGTGAGTTTTTATTAGTAGGAAAAGTAGTAAAGTGTATTAGTATGCCCGATCGCATTTTAAGATGCTAGCTCGCGATCGCACCGCCGATCGTTACCTTGGTTTTTTACCAAAATACTTGCTGACAATCCTCTTGGCAGAGTTCAAAAACCCCGTTTCTTGGTTTAAGTGCGATCGCCAATTAAATGCCACGAAACAACGGATATTCAAGTTCTCTCCCCTCCCCAGTCGCCGAAACCAAGACATCTAAATGCGTAAGCTTAGCCGAGCATAACGCACCGTACAGCGATTTTACCTCGATTCCCGGTAGAATCCGAGTTATTGATCTCAAAACGCTTTAACTTTTGCCATCCTCCCAATGGGGTAGATTGCAGATGGAATGGAACTAAATAAAACCCCACCTACTTACTGCGTTATATCCTTTGCCAGATATTTCACCTCCTTATAGAACCCATTTGACATCTTTGAGTTTTTAGGTTGGGTGACGAGAAATATAGACAGAAACTGGTTTCTGAGATTTACGCTCATGGCGAGAAACCGGGTTTCTTGGAGTTTTAGGTTGGGTGACGAGAAATATAGACAGAAACCCGGTTTCTGAGATTTACGCAGAATAGATATCAAATGGGTTCTATATAGCGGTTCTCAAGCGTCGTGAGGATAGCCCGGTTTGGCCTATGCCCTGTTTGGCCACGGAGCCCGGTTTGGCCTATGCCCCTCATCTTTCCCTTGAAAAGCTATACACCAATTATTGGCAGAAAAACATTAAATGTAGTTTGACCCGGAATCGATTCCACCTCAATCTTTCCCTGATGTTTGTCAACAATCTTCTTGACAATATCCAGCCCCAAACCGCTGCCTTCTCCCGGAGGCTTAGTAGTAAAAAATGGGTCAAATATTTTTCCTTTTATCTCCTCTGGTATGCCCTTACCGCTGTCACTAACACTAATCTTAGCCTGCTCGTCTTGTTTCGTCACATCAATAGTTAGCGTCCCCCGATAATCCATTGCTTGCAAAGCATTGTGAACCAGATTTGTCCACACTTGATTCAGTTCGTCGGGATAGCACAGTACCGGCGGAATTTCCGCATAGTTTCTAACTACCTCAATGCCTTGTTTCAATTGATTTTGATATAGAGTTAAGATAGTTTCTATCCCTTCTGCAATGCTGGCGCTTGTCTTGATGCCAGACTGTTCGTAGCGGGCATAGGTTTTCAAAGCAAAAACAACTTTTGATGCTCTATCTGTGGCTGTGTTGATAGTGGCAATACCTCTTTTTAATTCTGACAGTTTGTAGGCGGTTTCTACAAGATGCAAACTGTCCGGTCTTTGCAGCAGCAGTAGAAAAGTTTCGATTCGATCGTAGACCCCCATCATGACTAATCTATCGGCCACAGTATCCGCACTCTCAATCTCTAATGTTTCGAGTTGGCTTCTTAAAGCTCTCTTTAATTTGCGTTCTTCTTTGGTTGATAAGTTTGTAGATTGTTGGAGAGAATACTGAAGTAATTCTAAGAATTTCTGTCCGGCTTCTGGGGAGAGAGATTGAAAAAGTGCGGGCAATTGTTCGAGAGTTCGATCCAAAAACTTAGAAACATTGCTTGCACTGGAACGAATTGCACCTAGGGGTGTATTAACTTCGTGGGCAACTCCGGCTACAAGCTGTCCTAAAGCTGCCATTTTTTCTGATTGAATCAATCCTTCTTGTGTAGTTTCAAGTTGTTGGAGAGTATCGCTGAGTTGCTGATTTTTTTGGTGCAGAGCTAATTCTGCCTGTTTGCGATCGCCAATTTCTCGGCACACCGCGTGCAGAATTTCTTTTCCATCTAAAGGAATTACTGTCAGCAATACTTCTACCCAAAAATCTTCTCCATCAGTGCGGCGGTGCATCCATTCAAAGCGGTGATTTCCTCGATCGAAAGCCAGGGCTGTCATTGCTTCAGCTTTTTCAAAAGAGTTTCTACCGTCAGGTTGAAACTCGGGGGAAATTTGAGCCGGATGCAGAGAAAGAACCTGTTGTTTGTCCGTGCAACGCATCATTTTAACTGTGGCGGGGTTGCAGTCAATAAAAGTGTTGCCATCTAACAGAAAAATAGCATCGGCAGATTGCTCGTAAAGCTGTCGAAAGCGAGCTTCTGACTGCTGGAGTTCTTGGGTGCGTTCTGCTACTTTTGCTTCTAAGTTGCCATAGAGTTGGGCATTTTCTATGGAAATTGCCGCTTGCGAGGACAAGATTTTTAAGAGGGCTAATCTGTCGGAAGTAAATGCACCCGTTGTCAGGTTGTTTTCTAGGTACAGAATTGAAACAAGCTTGTTGTTCTCGATCAGAGGAACGCAAAGAATAGATTTAGTTTGATGTGCCTTGATATAAGTGTCGTTAGTAAAGTTACCTTCACGAGCAGCATCATGGAGAACAACATATTTGTGAGTGCGATCGACATAATTAATAACGGCTTTTGAGACTAATTCACTGCTTTCAAGTGGGATTGACTGCAATAAATTGATGCTGTCGCAATCAACTGCACCGGATGCTTCAATTAGCAGTTTTCCCTGAGATTTCAACAACAAGTAGCCTACCTCTGCGCCAGCATTCTCAATCAGAATCTTCATCAATTTTCGGAGTAATTGCTCGATCACTATTTCACCAGCAATGGCTTGGGAAGCTTTGATAACTGTAGCTAAATCTAAAGCTGTACTTGAACCTGTGGTAGTGTGAGTATCGATCGCGATCTTGCCTGTGTTCTTAGTGATACTGGCAGAAGATTGAGCCCGTAATTGTGGATATCTTGCTTCTAAATTCTCAACTTTTGCCCTAGCTTGCCAGCGAGTATAGCCGTAGTGTGCTCCTTTGAGATAAGTTTGGGCAATCTCCTCCATACCGCTTGCCAGATAAAATTCCGCTGCTAACTCACAGGCTAAAGCTTCATCTTGAATATATCCGGTGTCTCTTGCTCCTTTAATCGATCGATCGTAAAGTTTGGCGGCTTGCCAATTTTGTCCCAAGACTCTTGCTTTTTCAGCTTCTACTAAATCGTATTTATGTTGAAAATTAATCGGTGTGCGATTGCTCCATTTTTTGAGTTTATTTTGATTAAAATTGACTGTCTCAAGATATTGAATTTTTTCTTCAATTTCAGCAGTTGGATACAAAGCTAAAAGGGATAAAGAATAATAAAAAGGTTGTTGGGCCGCAGGTAGCAACCCTGCCATTGCCTGTTCGTAGTTGGTAGCGATTGCTGCATTATTTACAGCTTCATGATAGTCTTTAAATAAATAACTGAGAATACTTTTTACTAAATGGAGGCAAAACAAAGAACTAAAATTGTTACTTTTTTGTAAAACAGTCAGCATTTCTTCTTCATTAAAAACTTTACCTATCAAATAATTATTATTTTCTGCTTTATCCATTAAATTCAAGGCTAACTGTACCCAAATTTGGGCATAATATAGCGAAAATACCTGTTTGGATTTATGCAGGAACTCAATATAAGCCATCTGCTTCTGATAAGCTGATTCCAGAGGCTCTCCCACCAAAATTAGATAGGCACAATAATGAATAGCAGAATAGCCTGCAAATTCTAAATCTCCCGTTTCCAAACCAAATTGAACTGTTTCGCGCAAAGCTTCTATTGAGGCGCGAGCAGGCTCTTTCCAATGTCTGATAAAAGCATTAAAAACTTCGTGGACTTTACACTTTATATCTCTGGACTCAAATTTCTCTAACACTTGCAATGCCAATCTGCCAAACTGATAGCCTGCTTCAATATCATCCATTCCCGTACATAAGAGAACTCCATAAAAAGCATAGCCGAAAGCAGCTTGGGGCGAATTTCCTTGCTGCAAGCAGAGTTCGATCATGGTAAAGGCGATCGTCGGTAATAGTGTAGGATTGCTAATATAGGCAGGACTAAATAAATTCATCAAAATCCGCATGGCTGACAGCAAAGCAGGGTCAGTCATTTCTGGCAAATTGTAGAGGCTTTCAATATTTAAGTTATTTGGTGGTGATTCTGACAAAGTTACGCCCAGCATTTTCAGTAGTTCTAACCCCGTATCTATTGCCGATGACATCTGGTTTTGAACGCAAGCAAACTGAATTTTTGCATCATAAACCTTGAATTTATCCAGCACTGTTTTAGCATTTTGCAGCACAATCTCAGCCAGATTTTCAGCTTCTTCAAAGTTGGTATTTAAATATTCTACTTCTACGGCTTCTGTATAAAGATTGAGAGTTAATTCGTACTGGGCTTGCCAACTATCTTCTGCTAAGAGTTCTAATCCTTTACGCAAATATTGAATTGCTGCACTATAAGCTGTCGATTCTTTTGCTTTCCGACCCGCTATTAAGTTCAGTTTAGCAATTTCGTTTCGCTCTAGTTGGCAGGTGATAAGTTCAACACCTATATTGAAACGATCGATAATTTCAAATATTTTTTCTGGTAGCGTTTCTGGCAACATATTTTGCCTGAGCAGGCGACCAATTTTTAGGTTAATGGCTTTTTTATCTGATTCTTCAATTAATTCATATGCAGCTTGTTGTATGCGATCGTGTCCAAATTTATAATTTTGAATTAAGAGGTTGGAATTAAGTTCAGAGAGAGAAACAATTAAGTCCGATTGCATTGCTACTTTGAGGTTGGCAAAATTTTCTACTGCAGATTTACTACTGATAATTGATAGGGTATTCAAGTCAAATTTTGTACCTATACAAGCTGCTAGGCGCAATATGTCTTGAGTTGAATCGGGCATTTTTTTGAGTTGGTTAATTATTAATTCAATCACGTTGTCGGCGACTGCCATTTCTTCAATATCGGCGATATTCCACTGCCATTCTTGTAAGTCGATTTCAAAAAAAAGTAACTTTTCAAAATACGCATTTTTCAAAAACTCATTGACAAAGAAAGGGTTGCCATGAGTTTTTATAACTACCAATTCTGCTAAGGATTTTACCGTTTCTGTGTTACTCTTTAATGTATCGGCAATAAGCTGGCTAATATGTTCTATCCCTAAAGGTGAGAGCGTTATTTTGTTGACAATTGCTCCTGCCGATCGGATGTCTTCTAAAGCCACCATCAAGGGATGAGTAGAGCTGACTTCGTTATCCCGATACGCTACTATTAAAAATAAGTATTGGGTCTCTGCATCCGCCATCATTAGTTGAATTAATTTGAGAGAAGCAGAGTCTGCCCATTGTAAGTCATCTAAAAAGATAATTAACGGATGGTTTCGATCGCTAAAAGTGCTAATAAAGTTTTGAAATACAAAATTAAATCGATTGTGAGTTTCGGTCGGGTTTAAAGTTGGGACTGGAGTTTGTTTGCCGACTATCAATTCTACTTCTGGAATTACGTCAATAATGACTTGACCGTTGACTCCCAACGCTGCTAAAAGTTTTTCCCGCCATTGGTTAAGTTGTTCTTCTGTTGTTGTTAACAGTTGGCGCACTAAATTAGAAAACGCAGCTACCACCGCAGAGTATGGTATATTGCGCTGAAATTGCTCGAATTTTCCCGCAATGAAATAGCCTTGCTCGCGAGTGATTGGTTTGTAAAGTTCTTGTACTAATGTCGATTTTCCGATCCCAGAATAACCAACTACCAACATCATTTCGGTTCTGGAGCGGGCAACAGTTTCTTGCTTTCCTGCTTGGCTGATTCGTTCAAATGCCTCCAGTAAAGTGGCAATTTCTGTTTCGCGCCCGTAGAGTTTCTGAGGGATTTTAAACTTGTTATCAATATCTTGGTATCCGAGGGCAAATAGTTCTATTTTGCCTCGCTCGTGTAACTGGTTGAGACATTTTTCTAAATCGGCTTTGATGCCAAAAGCACTTTGATATCTCTCTTCACTCGTTTTGGCCATTAATTTCATCACAATACCTGAAACAGCTTCAGGAATTTCTGGATTAACCTGATGAAGCGTAGTGGGCTGTTTGGCAATATGACAGTGTACCAACTCCAAAGCATCCTCACTGACAAAGGGAAGTTTTCCAGTGAGAAGTTCGTAGAAGGTGACACCTAAAGAGTAAAAGTCCGTGCGATAATCGAGATAACGATTCATCCTCCCAGTTTGTTCGGGAGAAATATAAGCTAACGTCCCTTCTAAGATATTGGGGTTTTTCAGAGTAGGATTTTCGCGAGTGAATACGGTGGAAATGCCAAAATCTATAATTTTAACTTGTCCTGTTTCTCGACTAAAAATAATATTTGCAGGGTTAATATCCTTGTGAATAACGTTGGCAGCGTGAATCTGACCCAAAATCTCTGCTGTTTGGATAGCTATGCTGAGGAATTGCGGTAGGGACGCAATATTTTTGGCTTCTACAGGGTCATTCATCAACACCTTCAAAGATTTAGCGCCAAAATCTTCCATGATGATGACCGGCCTGTTTTGATAATCCAGAAGCCTATAGGCTTCGATTGCCCCTTCTATATTCAGATTGCAGGTGATTTCATACTCCTGTTTGTAGCGGATGAGTTCAGCAGGCGTGGGATAATCTTTTTTGAGCATCTTGAGAATAACAGACTGGTTATCCTGTTCTCGGATACCTCGATAAACTATTGAGTTAGCGCTGTCGTAGATTTGCTCAACCAGGTGGTAGCCGTCAAGTGCGTCAATCATAGAGATTCCTTTGAATTTGTAGTTGACCTCAATCATTTGTGTGATTATTGTAGGGCAATGCCCCACGCGCGGCGTAGCTGTCGCGCAAGCGAGTCGCTACAGTGGGGGCGATCGCGGAGGACGAACCCTGCATTTTTTATACACATTCTGAGAGTTCGCTACGGGACTTAATTACCCTCTTCGATCGACTGGAAACCAAACTCAATTTCTCATCTACTGTATCCTTTCAAAATTGTTGACTTTTCTAGACTCACAGAAGAAGGCTATAGGAGCGATCGTCAGAATCAGCAGTCAGACAAAAATAATTACACACTATATAGCCTGAAAATTTCTTTTGGCAATAATCTATGCGTGTAAATATTTCCGTCCAAGTTTTGATACGTTTAGAGTCTAGCGTTGTCCGTAATCATACAGATTCGGGTCCTGACTCAGGGGCGACTCAGAACTAAGGTTTGCCCCAATACGCTTGGCAACAGCACAAGCAGCGTTAATGCCGGTGTGCAAGGCACCTTCAGTCCAACCACCAGACCAGGAAACGCTGTCACCAGCTAGGTATAAGCCTCGATCGCTCTCAGGAGAAAGCGCGCTGAGGAATTGATAGTACGCCGCATGAATGCTCGGTTCTTGACCTGGATACTGTAGCTTGAAAGCACCGTAGGCATAGGGCTGAGCCTCCCAGTCTATATTCAAGATGCAGTCGGGGTCGTTGTTTAAAGGCACGAGATTGTTAGCAAACTCGGGGCTGACTTGGGCAATTGCCTGCCTAAATAGCTCGAACCGTCTCATTTTGTCCGGCAGTCCCAACAGTTTGCTCGAATCGTCACCCCAGGTATAACTGATTAATACAACGCCATTGTCGATTTTCGGGTAGTCAAGAGCATAAACACCGCGAGGCAACTCATCAGTCTGAATGTTCTGCGGGATGTGTTTGGGGTCATCCTTCCAAAATTTCTTTTCTGTGAGGACAAACATCTTCGAGGAGTCCATCAGGTGGAGGTTGCGGATTGCCACTTCAACAGACTGCTCGACCACGCTTTTTGGAGGCGAAGAAAGCGTCATGCCAATCATCTCCATTGCACGAGTAGAGGTTGCTACGATCGCAGCCTGGAATCGTTTGTACTTCTGTTGACCATTCTCCACGTAGTAGACGATCGGTTCGCCCTTCATGTATTCGATCGCGGTTACTGGCGTACTCAAGCTTACTGCATTAATGCCTTTGAGCGACTGCTTCGTGCCATCAGGCTTAGTGACCGGCTGGGTGTAGAATTTGTCCGTCACTTGGCTAATTCCACCCGGCAGGAACTGCTGGTTGTCCTCCCACATATTAACGATAATCCGCAAGATTTCCAGGAAACTGACTTGATACAGGGGACCGAAGCCACCCGATCCGATACCCAAGGCACCGAACTTGTTCATGTCCTCATCACTCCATTTGGGGAGTCCTCTCCGCACCCCATCATAGAAGCTGATGTCTTTGTACTTATTAATGTAGTGCTGCCAGATGATCTTTACTTCATCCCACTGTTGTTTTTGCCAGACATCATAGAGTGGTTGCACCAACCCCCGAACAAAGTCTGACCAATCCTGGCCAATTCTTTTAAAGTCAATGTCCTGGGGTGTATCTTCTCCTGGTGGCCAATTAATGATAGTGTTCTCGTAATACAGTTTGGTCAGCACCTTGCCCGGATCGGGGAACTGACCGTCACAATTGAGATCGAACAACTTAAAGTAGTAAAATAAGAGCTTGCCTGACGGTGGAAAGCGCATGGAACCCATCTCAGCGAAAGCCTCAGAATTCTTGAATTTCAGCGAGTAAGCACGCCCTCCGATCCGGTCGGTTGCCTCAAATATGACTGGCTTAACGCCAATTTTGAGAAGTTCATACGCCGCCACCAGACCAGCGACTCCAGCACCAACGATCGCTACCTCAGTGTCCCAAAGTTTTTTGGGAAGTGTAGCAATCTGAGGATTCTTTGTGATGAAGTCAACATAGTCGTAGAGAGTGTCAATATACGGCCATGCTACCCAATCAGCTTGAGGCAGTGGCTTGTCTTGGATATTTGTCCGAAATGACATGGTATCTCCTTTAGTCGTTTCAAGAAAACAGGGTTTTGTGGTGGCGGATGCAGATTTATCCTATGAACGCCACCTTGCCTGCTGCACAAATTATGCTGTGGCAACCTATCGAGAATTGATGGGCAATATTGTCACCAGAACTAAGCCGAACGGACGATCGGTCGCACTAACTTTATAAAAATGGATTAGCGGGACTTAAACAAGTATAAAGGGAAAAGAACGTTTACTCTGATTGTTGATGACTCAGGACGCCGATCGATGTATAAAAGATGTCAAAAGGGTTCTATAATTAACTATTTTCGGCAAGGGCTAAATGACACCCGATGCAAGACAGACGCACCGCAACGTTCCAATCCCAACTTGTGTTTAGCAGTACCATATCCTTTGTTGTTTGTCAAGTCATATTCGGGATACTTAACGGCCAAGCGCACGATTAATTCATCGCGCCAAACTTTGGCGACAATACTAGCAGCGGCTATCTGAATCGATCGCGCATCACCCTTTACCATCGTCTCTTGTGCGATCGACAAATTGGGTATTCTTTGATTGCCGTCAACCAAACACAAATCGGGAGTAACATTCAGCTTCAAAATCGCCCGCTTCATCGCCAACAAAGAAGCCTGCAAAATATTGAGGCGATCGATCTCCCGCACCGAAGCCACACCAATTTGACAGTCAACAGCCACAGCCCGGATTTTTACGGCTAACCGACTCCGGGCGGAGGCACTCAACTGCTTGCTGTCGCGCACCCCGCAACTTGCTAATTCATCTGCGACTTCCTCGGGCAGAATGCAGGCGGCCGCCACCACGGGCCCGAACAAAGCTCCCCTTCCTACTTCGTCCACACCTGCAATTATCTGAGTCCGAGAGGGGGATTGGCCTTCGGTTTCGCTCAGGCTAGAGAGGGGGAGATTGGGGGAGGGGGAAAGATGGAAAGATGGGAAGAGAGTAAAAATTTCTACTTTTTTGTTCTTTGTTCTTCCTTCTTCCTTCTTTCCTCCTCCCTCTGACTGGAGATCAGTCATCTACAACAGCAGACGAGCGACGGCGGCGGCGGCGGTTGATCGCTGGCTCTTCGGCGGGTTCGCTTGATTCGCTTGATTCAATCGACTCATTCGACTCATTCGACTTATTCGACTCGTTTGAGTCATTGGATGTCAAAGGCTGATTCAACTCGCTTGACTCATGGAATTCGATCGACTCCTCGAATTCGATCGGCGGCTCCGATGCTCCCCATTCATTCGATTCGTCCATCCCATCGCTGGTTTCCTCCTCGTCGCCAGCAAAATCATCCATGAGGTCGATCGAACTTGCACCGTAAATTTCAACCTCATCATCAAGATCGAGATCCTCCTCATCATCCTCATCACCCAGAGAAAATACAGGCTCAACTGCCGATATTTCTGCATAATAATCGGCTTCCTCAGCCTTCTGTGCTGGCGCGGGCGGTTCAAATTCAAATTCGAGCTGCTCGAAAGACGACTTGTTCGGGGGTTCTCCGGGGAGTGTCACCGAAACGATCGCATTCTTAGGATTTTTTACACCGCGATCCGTCATCACCAAAGGAGAAACTCCCATCAGAGCATAAACATCCTGCTCCTCGGCTGTCATTTCCACCGAAATCATTTCAGGAGGCTCCACCATCGGCTTCATCAACTCAGACTTAGTTGGACGCACGCGCTCGAAATCCTCGCGCCTGCCAACAGCAGCTATATTCACCAACCCGAAGCCCTCAGAAGCGGCGCGGATGCCGGGGGGTGCGAGATACTCAGAGCGCGTCTCCACTTGGACGGGCGCGCTGTTGGTATTCGGCAGTCGCAACTTGTTGCGTACCGGTTCCTCCTCGGCTACAGCAAAAGGCTCTTCGCCAATTCGGCGACGGCGGCGGCGTCTGGTTCCGTTCCCCAAATCCTGATAGCTGGGATGGTTGAGCAAGTCCAAAGACGAGGCGTTACTGCCGGTTTCAAAATCCAAACTTTCGCTAGACGGTTCCCAAGCAGCCCGAGCTGGTTCGACGGAACGTTCTTCTCTTACTGGTGCAGGAGTTGCAGCCGCCGTAGGTGTCAGGCTGCGGCGTTCCAATCCTTCTGGCAAATTCAACAAAACGCGGTTGGAGGAACCCACAGTGCGATCGGGCGATTCCCGCACGGCACCGGCGATATCGTCTTCGCCGGGGAGGTGTACCAAATGCCCCAAGCCGCTGCAAGTCGGGCAACTGTGGCCGAATAACTCGTAAATATTTTGACCTTGGCGCTTGCGAGTGAGTTCTACCAGCCCCAATTCCGACAGTTGAGCGATTTGCGGCCGAGATTTGTCTGCTTTGAGAGCTTTATTGAAATGTTCCAGCACTTGCAATTGATCGCGGCGGGATTCCATGTCGATAAAGTCAACAATAATTACCCCGGCAATATTCCGCAGCCGCAGTTGTCTGGCAATTTCGGTTGCTGCTTCGCAATTTGTCCAGAGTACAGTTTCGCGAGCTGTGGCCGATCGAGTAAACGAGCCTGAGTTGACATCGATCACCGTCAGGGCTTCAGTCGGCTCGATGATCGCGTAACCGCCCGAAGGCAAATCTACCCTCGGTCTGAGGGCTTCTCGAATCGCAGCGTTGACGCGGAAAAATTCTAAAATCGAGGCGCGCTCTCGGTGGTGGTCGATCAAAACTCCTGCAGGAAGTTTACCGCCGTTCCAGCTCATCAACTGCTGTTTGACACGCTTAATGCCATTTTGCGAGTCCACCACAATCCGATTCACGTCACCGCTGAACATATCCCGGAGTACCCGCTGGATAAAATCGTCGTCGCGGTTTAGCAGTGCTGGCGCTCGGGAAGTACCGCCTTCGAGTTGAACGGATTCCCACTGTTTTTGCAGCACTTCCAAATCTTCCATGATGGCTTCTTCGGTCATGCCTTCGGCTTCGGTGCGTACCAGCAGCCCCATCCCGGCCGGTTTCACCAAAATAGCCAGGGCTCTGAGGCGGTTGCGCTCGGCTTCCGACTTGATCCGGCGGGACAGATTGACTCCCCGGCCGTAGGGCATCAGTACCAAATAGCGGCCGGGCAGGGTGATATTGCCTGTCAGCCGGGGGCCTTTGCTGCCCGTCGGTTCTTTCATCACCTGTACCAGCACTTTTTGCTGGGGGGTGAGGAGTTCTGTAATTGCTCCTGCCGATCGTTTGAGCCGCAGCGGGCCGAGGTCTGTGACGTGCATGAACCCGTTGCGTTCTGGGTCGCCAATATTGACGAAGGCCGCATCTATCCCAGGGAGTACATTTTCGACAATTCCCAAGTAAATATCGCTGACTTGGTGGCTGCCTGTGGCTACCACGAGTTCTTGAATTTGATCTTCGGAAAAAACGGCAGCAATGCGATGCTGCTCTGCTATAACTATCTGCTTTGTCATTCAATTTCCTCAAAAAAATGGCAGCAAATTAGAGACACTTACGCACGCTCATAGTGCCTCTTACTTTGACTGTAATTATTAGTAGTAGCAGGAAGAGTTATTAGCTGTGAGTTGGTTCAGGGTGGAATGACTGTTGACTGTTGACTGTTGACCGTTGACTGTTAACTGTTGACTGTTAAGTTAAGAGGGCCCGCACGCACCATCCACCGCCACTACTGACTGTTGACTGTTGACTGTTAACTGTTGACTGTTGACTGTTACAGATACAGTGTTTGAATCCACCCGATCGCGAGTTATGAGTTATGCTTCGCAGACTGAGCTGGAAGATAGAAATAAGGACGTTTTTACCGAGTTATAAATATTGAATTTTGATTTGTGAATTGCAAACTCTCTCACTCAATCTTCAACACTTCCAACTCTTCCTTTGAACGAGCGTGAATAAATTCAGTGACTCCGTACCAATTTCTTAACACACAACTTAACACTACGAACTGATAACTCCGCTTGCGTGGTTGAGGGCTGGTTTTGAGCAAAAGTTAAGTAGGATTGAAAGCGCGTAGACTTTTGTTGAATTCTTGCGGGATAGCGGTCAACTTACCCCAGCTTGACATTCTTCGACTGCGACTTTTGCCTGTGCCAACCCTAAAACCTCTTGACTCGATTTTAGATACTTCGACTTCGCTGTAGAAGTTTGAGATACTTCGACTTAGCCGTACAAGTTTTAGATTTACTCCACAGATGAATCAGGGAGCAGGAGCTAGAATCTAAAATCTCAAATTTTTGCTTCTTTACGACGATTGTCGAGAGCTTGTCTCTGTTTTCCGATCGAGGTCAAAAATATCTATTGTTGAATACCAGCAGAGCGGCTTGAACCGTGAGATTTGTGAGTAAGCCGACGATCGACAATGAGTCGATCGATCGAAATTAATCGCTAAATTTGGTTCAGGCCCGGCTCCTGCGGGTTTGGCACTAGATTTAGCCGGTCAACGTACAAAAAGGCTTAAAGTCTTGAACAGAAGCAGTTTCACCCAGCCCGCGTTGCTGGTTGACTCTTAGCGACGAGCGACTAAAGCGCTCGAGCCGCTGCGGCTTCCATAACAAACAATTATAGCTTAAGCGACACATCCCGATCGATAGCCCTAGTGAAATATTTCACCAGGGCTTCCCTATCTTAACAATAACCTAGGATTAGCTGACTGCGCTGAACTTGCAGAAGCTGAATTTCCTGCCCGCTGACTTGTTCGAGCATGAACGCAAGATGTTCGGGCTTGAGCAAGTTGCCATCGCTGCGACAACTGCCGGTATAGCGCAAAACTGCTCTACCTTCGGATGTACCGCCACAGGCAGAGGCGCTGCTGGCTGGTAGCTGCTCTACAAGTTCTAGTTTGTGCAGCCGATCGCGCAAATTGACATTTTTAGTTTTTCCCGACTTAGTAGTGTGCACCCGCCAAAAAGCCTCTGTTTGGACGATCGCCTTGACCCAAGCTTCCCAGTTAGCCCTAGAATCGCCGGAGACAGCAGTTGAATTTTCACCTTCAAAGTCGCCATTTTCTGCCAGCGGGCCTGTTGCTGCGACAGTAACGATATACTCAGCCGCTTCTAACAACTGGTTAGCAGAAGGAGCTTTGAGGTCGATCTGTTCCACCCGGTAAATCGGGATATTTTCTGGCAGAGTCGCTGCCATTTTTTCCCGAAACACCTCAATATCGATCGGCTCCGTCAGCTCAAAATCAGCAATTTCCCCTGTGCTGGTGACACCCAGAGGCAGAGCATTTGCTACAGAAATCCGAGGATTCGGGTGAAAGCCGCCGGTAAACGAAATCGGCAAATTGGCGCGGCGGACAACTCGATCGAACAATCGCAGCAAATCCAAATGACCCACCAAAGCCATATCGCCCACCTTCCCGAACCAAACCCGAACGCGCTGTTGCCGCTCAGTATTCGGCACGAACTCACCGGCAAACTCAGGAATTGGCAGCGCATCCACAACCACATTGTGTCCGAAATCCGTGCCGCAAACCCCGCAGCGCGAACACCCTTCAAAGGAACAGTCGGGAACCGTCGCCGCTTCCAAAGCATGAAGCAAGTCATTTTTCAGCCAGTTTTTATCGATCCCCGTGTCTAAGTGATCCCAAGGCAAAGGTCGATCGAGGGAGAGGGGG
>NZ_CAWPRX010000224.1:0-3391 GCF_963890365.1 Tychonema sp. LEGE 07196
CCCCCTCTCCCACTCCCCCACTCTCCCCTTCTTCCCTAAGCTCCTCCGCCACCGCCATTGCCAATGAAGAGGAAAGTTATTACGTCAATGGCAATTACAATGGCAAAAGCTAAGGCAACTTGAGTCACAATTGGTCGCCAGTCATTGCCTTGCTGCGCTTGGTTGTAAGCAAAAAGAGACGCGGCTGCTACTAACAAAAGGAAGGCTCCGCGAATTAAGTTGAAAATCAGTTCGATGACTTCGGCATCAATAGCTTCACCTCCTGCGGAAGCCGCTCCTTCTGCTAGCTCTGTCATAAATTCTTCTAAGCCGGAGAGGAAGATGGCGTTGGCGGGGGAATCGAGCACGGAGCACAGTGCAGTGGAGGTAATTATGGCAGTAGCAACGTGCCATAATCGAATTTTGCAGCCGATATATCGCTCTACAATTGGGATTGCTTTAGCGGTGTGCCACAAACTTAAAAAGACTATGCTGGAGCAGCCTAAAGTCGCAATTAAGAGCGGGTCGTGAATGCTGAAGTAGATGAGCGAGGCTAGGCAAATGCCGAGGAATGGAAGGTCGCCCAGTTTGATTTTCTGTTGTTTTAACCAGCGTAATAATGTGTTGCGGTTTCGTTGATTTCTTGTTTGGTCTAAGTAAGTAGCCATGTCACTATCTCGATTGTTTTAGTGCTTTAATGCCAATTTAAGTTGCATCTAATCCCTGAAAAATCGCCAAAAAAGGTGATTTTATACAGTGAGAGTGACCCCCTCCAAATGGAGGGTGCAAGTGAAAAAAGTTATTTCAAATTTCCATTTCGGTCTCAGTTTTTCTCGCTTCCTGCTTGTTGGAGTTCTGGTTTTGAGCGAGTTGTTGTTGGGAGAGGAGATTTTCTACTTCTTCGGGTGGAATGTCGCACAGAAGAACCTCAACATTACCTTTTTGGAGGCTGGCTTCAAAAACTATCTCGCTGTGAGAGTTAAAGCCTTTGACAGTACCCTTCGACTTGGATTTATCGCTGAATTCGACTTCAAAGTCGAGGCGCGAGCCTTGGGAATCGGTAAAGCTCACTTCATCTTGATTGCTTCTCTTTACCATTTCAGCTAGCCGCTCTTGGTTGAGAGCTTGTTGAAAAATCTTTAAGCGGTCGAGTTCTTCTTTTTCTTCAGGTTTCAGGAAGTCGTTTGTCACTTTCCATTCTCCAGTTTTATCCTGTACTGCTGAAAACAGTTCCTCGCCTTCCTTAGTTTTTAAGCTGACAGCGGTAGAGAAGTCAAAATTTGTTACATAAAGTTTGGCTTGTCCAAAATCAACCCCGTCTTCTAATGCAATGCCTTCCGCATTTGCTTCTTCTTCAGCTAGGCTGTAAATTTTTGCCAGTGTTGCTGCAAGTTGGGCGTCCTGAGTAAGATTTTGGGCGGTCACAGTGATTTTTTTAGCAGTAGCGCTAGCGCTGCTGCTAGCTGGGATTGTTGATTCTAATGAAATTTTTTCACCTATTTCTGTTCCGTTTTGTACGAATTGGTCGCTGAGGGATGGAGTTGAGCTGTCGGGCGGTTCTAATTTTGCCTCGCCAGCTTGAGCGCCTGTCTCGCTTTTTTGAAGAGAAAGTTTGTTCTCTAAAGCTTCTATTCGTTGTTCTAGGGTATCGAGTCGCTTTTCAAGTCGGTTGAGTGCTTCATTTATTTGTACGAGCTGTTCTTCAAAACTCGCCTCTGTGTCAATCTTAATAGATGCCGTTTTTTCAGAATTGTTGTCTCTCACACGACCGGAAATTTTATCAACTTTTCCGTGGACTTTGCTAACAGCTTTAGCTAAGAGTATACCGGGTGTTGAGACAAATTCGGCATCCGGTTCAGGTAAGATGTTTTGTTCCGGTTCTGGCTTCGGTTCAGCTATTGGTAAAGCTTCGGATTCGACCATTGCATTTGCAACTGAATCCGCTTCAACCAAGTTGGTAACCCGCTGCGACAGCGAGTCAGCTCGCTGGCTTTGAGCTTGGAGCCTTTTGACAATACCGGCAATTTGGCGCTCTTTTCCAGCCCCAAGAGCAGCTTCTATAATTTGAGAAGCTGCTTTTTTCCCCATCAGAGTAGCGAGAACCGCAACTTGACCGCTCAGGCCGCTGACTGTTGTACCTTCTACCTCACTTCCAGAAATGGCTGTTCTACCACTAACTTGTACAGCAGCATCAAGGATACTATCGATGTTCTGGTCGTTTGATTTTTTGCCTTGAGGTCGCTGTTGGCTAGTTCGGGTTTTTGAAGGTGTGCGTGCTAAGGATTCAGCAACTTCTACCGCTCCATCTGTCTGAAGTTTTCTTTTGGCTTGGGATTTAGCTGATAATTCTTCGTCTTCCAAATCTTCTCGCTCAGAGTTTTGAAGGTGGCTTTTAGTTTGAGGCTTAGCTTTAGGTTGAGGTTCTTTGACTTCAAACTCATCTAGCTTACTTAGTTCATCTCTCGGAGAGCAGGTTAAGGCTTTAGATTTAAGCAGTAGTTCCTCCGAATCCAATTCCTCTAGGTCATCTTTTCGAGGTCTAGTTTTGTTTTTAGAATTGGCTGAGGGTTCGTCATCCTCCCAAGTTTTTATTTCATCTTTTTTCGATTTGGTATTAGTTTTAGATTTCGCTCGGGGCAAGGGTTCCTCATCCTCTAACTCATCTAGCAAATCGTCTTTTTTAAACGTAGTTGCAGTTTTAGATTTAGACGGAGAGGGTTCTTCCTCCTCCAATTCATCTAGTAAATCGTCTTTTCTAGACTTAGTTGCAGCTTTAGATTTAGGCGGAGAGGGTTCTTCCTCCTCCAATTCATTTAGTAAATCGTCTTTCTTAGACCTTGTTTTAGTTCGAGGCGAATCGAGTAATGCTTCAATTCCTGTTTTAGTAAATCGGTTGTCGTCCGGCTCTCCCAAGTGCTCCATCATGTACTTTCCTGTGGTAGAGCCGTACTCGGGTCGATCGCTCAAACTGAGGACGAGTCCGTTGTGCTTGACCTCCACGCTAATGCCAGGTTTGCCGTCTGCTTCCGTTAGTTCTTCAATTGCATCGGCAAAATCTTCTACGCTGGTGAGTCCGTTTTCCAGGCAGTAATCTAAAGCTTTCTCGCAGCGATTTCTTAGGTAGTTGAGGATTTTCTTGCCCTCGGCTGTGTTAGGGGTGATGTAGTTTCCCTGGCTTCGGCTTCGGTATGCTGTTTTTGTAGCCATAATCTTTGTGGCGGCGTGAGTGGATATTTCCCATGAAATTCGAGCAGTATGGCTACTGACTTCACTCGGAAGAGCGGTTTTGGGGAGTTAAAGTGACCCCCTCCAATCGGAGGGGGAATTGTCCCCCACTAATAATTAAGCTGCTACGCATCTAAAGTACCTGTTGGTTGGGGAGGGGGAGAAAGAGAGGGGGAGAGGGGGAGAG
>NZ_CAWPRX010000225.1:0-3388 GCF_963890365.1 Tychonema sp. LEGE 07196
AAATGTTGGTATCATTATTTTTTGGATAGGCAAGCGTGTAACAATTATGCTGCCTATCTTTTTTTAGCACACATTGGCTCAATCCTCACCACCTCTGGGTTTCAGGCTGGTTGTTACCCCCCCAGCTATAGGTGCGAACCGGCGTTGCTGCTAAATCTGCGATCGATATCACATCTTGTACCATTTTCAATAAGCTTTTTATGGGCGGGCAGGATGCCCACCCCACAAGAAAATGCACTTGTTGTGGAACAGGCGGGAGAGCCTGTTAAGCGAGAATGGTGCAAGATGTCAGATCGATCGGACTCTATAAACTCAGGAATTAATCAGCGGTATCAACGGGGAAAATCAATTATTTATACGCAATTCCCGATGCTGTCGAATTGTCTGTCATTCTTCATTTTTCCCCCCATCCTCCTTGTCTGTTAAACTATCAATCTTTTGATCTTCGATCTTCTTTTGGGCCGCCCGGCGTTGCCGCATCTGTTTTGCCTTGGCTTGCAAATCGCCGAACCCCTCATCGGGTTTGGTTTCGCCTGAACTAGCACCGTTTTCGGTATGGTTCACACCCGTTTTTGAGCCGCTTTCCGATGCAGTCGCCTGGGCGCGCTGCTTCTGCTGTTTGGCTTTTCTGTGCAACTGAGCTAAATATTCGTCTGCCTCGCTTTCGGCATTGGGAAGCTCTGCAGCACTTGCTGTTATTTCTGGCAGTTGAGAAGGTGCTGGTTGAGCGGTTTCTTTTTTGCTAACTCTCAATTTATCTTTCTTTTGCTGCAATTCTTTAAAGAAGTCAGATTCTGTGATTTCTGCCACTTGCTGTTCTTTTTTGGCTTGGTCAATTTCGATCTTGAATACTTGTTTGACTCGATCGCTAATTACTTTCCCGTATCCGGCTTTATTAAATCTGTCTGCCGATACAATGCTGCCGCCACTTAGAATTAATCCTAAAGCTGGTGCTGCCACCGGCACCCACCCTCCCAACAGAAAAATCCCAAAGCCACAACCGCCACACCCCAAAAGCAGTGCTCCAAATGTCCCCACCAACTGCGCTGGGTGAGCCATCCGCGATGCTACGGTTGCTCCCACAATTGACCATCCCGAAATCCACAGAATTTCTGCCCATTCCGGCCAAAACCAAAACATCGGTTTGTTGTCTAAAACAGCACTCAAAAGTTGGCTGACTACTTGTCCGTGTGCCACAATACCGGGCATGAATTGCTTGTTTTGCCGCTGCCCGCTGTAAGGAGTATAAAAGAAATCTTTAACGGTTTCTGTGGTGTAGCCGATCAATACTATTTTATCTTTAACTAAATTAGGGTCAACTTTCCCTTCTAAAACATCCGTAATTCTGACTTGGTTGGCGAGTTGCCGCCGGGAACGATAGTTAATTAATATTTGATATCCCCTGACATCAGCATTGCTGTATCCTCCATCATTGCTTTCTAGTTTTTTGAATTGAGTTTTTCCCAGCCATAAAGATTGATCTGGTGCCAGTTGAGGATAAATTTTTTGTCTTTGCAAGTAGTTGAGTGCTAGCTGGAGGTTGAAGGAAGCTAAAACTTGAGAATTGTCATTGCAAAGATGTTTTTCTACCGTGGAATTTCCCTCAATTTTCGGCGGTTTCATAAATAATAATGCCCTCCGCAGTATGCCGCCCGGATCGACTCCAAAATCTGCAAATCCTACCCGGTTTTCTGATATTCCCGGCGGTGGCGGAGAACCGGGACTGTCTGGATTCCCGTCGGTGACTAAGCATACTCCGATTATTTTGTCGCTTTTTTGTAAAACTTTACTTAGTTCGTCGCGCCCGTCTCCTAAAGGTACGTCTCGCAGTACATCTAAACCGATGACTGCCGGCTGCATTTTTTCGAGTTTTTGTAAGATTTCAGCTATTTTGCGATCGGATATCGGCCACTGTTTCATTTTCTGAATATCTGCTTCGGTAATTCCCACAACTAGCAAGCGCGAATCCGGCTTTTCGTCGGGACGCATCCTCAGCATTTGGTCGTAAGCGCTTAATTCTAATGGTTCGAGTATTCCTAGCTGTCTGGCCCCCATCAAGGATATTGTGACTGCCGCGCTGGCAATTAATACAGATTTAGCAAATAAGAGTGATGGTTTATACAGTTGACTCAATTGAGTCGCTGTCGATCGAATTTTATGAGATATTTTATTCATTTATTTCAGTATCAAAGTTTGAATCGTTTCACCGAACAGCAGTTGTTTCGCTTGCAGCCGCCGGCAGCGGATACTTCCTCCATCTTAGAAAATCCGAAAACTCCGACCGTTTTGTAACAAAATTTTACATTTTGCATCGACAGAATGTGTATGCAATGATACTCGCGACCTCGACAGCCGGATTTTGGGGACGGATAATCGACTTGCCGATCGAATTAATTAATGTTATGGATAATATGTCAAGGTTAAAATTGTGTATCTGCGCCCTGGAGCAACCACTCCAAAATATTTGTCGCCATCAGCGAAAGCCTGTGTTTGCAATATTATAATGAAAGGTACAAAAAATGAAACGTTTTCAACATCTAGCTACACTGGCGATCGGCTTCGCTGCGATCGCGCTTACCGTCCCCAGTTCCCTCGCAGGAATGCGGACACAATCCCGCCCCATAGTCCTGAGTCAGAATGTGAATTTCAAGCCCCCCGATGTCACAGCCCCCGGCAGCCGGCAAGGAGGGACGCATCGCGGCAGCAAGCTTTGTCCTGCGGGTTTATCTATTACTCCCCTAGTACCTCCAACTAATATCGGTTTAACTCTCACAGAGTCTCCCACAATTTTTGTCTACGTTCCTAAAACTTCAGCACAAATAGAGTTTACTTTGCTGACCGACAACGAAGAGAAAGTAGTCTACGAAAAAACATTTAAAACTGACAAATCCGGGATTGTGGGAGTTAGCGTTCCTGCTAACAGCGATAACAAGAAATCCCTGGAAGTTGGCAAGCGATACGTATGGTCGTTTTCAATGGTATGCGACCCCGAAGATCGATCGGCAGATTTAATTGTTAAAGGATTCGTACAGCGCATAGAACCCCAGGCCACTCTTAAAAGCGATTTGGCAAATTCCGACCAAATGACTAAGCTCAACGTTTACGCTAAAAATGGGATTTGGTACGAAACTCTCGCTACCCTAGCCCAAATGCGCCGTCAGACACCAGGGGATACGAAGCTGACAGCCAAGTGGACGCAATTATTGCAATCCCAAGGACTTGAATCAGTGGCAACTCAACCGCTAGTTGGGCCTCTTTAAAACTTGCCATTTCTTAAAGTTTTGTCCGTCTGCTGGTGGCGACGTGAAAAATGACTTTCTTTACCCGATCGCGCCCCAAGTCAAAAATACCGGGCGCGAGGGGGAGATTGGGAGAGGGGGAGATTGGG
>NZ_CAWPRX010000226.1:0-33933 GCF_963890365.1 Tychonema sp. LEGE 07196
GATTGGGGGAGAGGGAGGATTTGCAATTGAAACTCCAAGTAATTCGCCTCTTCCTTCTTCCTCCTTCCTTCTTCCTTCTTCCTCCTTCCTTCTTCCTTCTTCCTCCTTCCTTCGATGTTCGATGTTCGATCGCACTATCTATGCTAAAACCGCCGGTGGAGAGATTGATTGGATTGATGGGTTTCAACAGCTAGCAAGCTTGGGTATCAAACGGTTGGCGATTCTGGGCGGGGGAAAATTGGTGGCGTCTGTGTTGGCTGCGGGCTTGGTAGACGAACTTTGGTTGACGGTGTGCCCGTTAATTTTGGGCGGGGCGGATGCACCGACTCCTGTTGAGGGAAAGGGTTTTTTGGCGGATTTGGCTTTGAAATTGGAACTTTTGGCGGTTAAACAGGTGGGACAAGAGGTGTTTTTGCATTATAAGGTCGATCGATCGCCGCAGGTATAACATCAAGGCCCAAGAAACCGGGTTTTTTGCTGAATCTGGTGGCTGCGATCGAAGATGTTGCCAAAAACCCGGTTTCTGACGAATCGCGATTCCCAGCGATCGAATAATTGTATTAACTTAAATGAAGTTCGATCGCTCTACACAGAAATCTCCCTATGCTGGAACAGCCAAAAGCTCAATATTCTGTAGCCTGGATTAGCAAAATAGGTGAAATCCCCCAAGCCTCGTGGGATGCCTTGGCTATGCCCCTCAAAACTCCATTTCTAGAATGGGATTGGCTGAACAATCTCGAAATCTCCGGTAGCGCGTCAGGTAAAACCGGTTGGCTGCCACATCACTTGACTGTGTGGCGCAACAAACAGTTGATTGCTTGCGCGCCGCTTTATGTCAAAAGCCACAGCTACGGCGAATTTGTGTTTGACAATCAGTGGGCTGATTTAGCCCAGCGTTTGGGTGTACAATACTATCCGAAGTTGATGGGAATGACGCCGTTTACTCCCGCTGAAGGCTATCGGTTTTTGATTGCTGAAGGGGAAGATGAAGATGAGTTAACGGGAGTGATGGTAAGCGCGATCGACCATTTTTGCGATCGCCACAATATCTCTGGCTGCAATTTCCTTTATGTCGATCCAGTATGGCGGCAGCGCATGGAAAACCACGGTTTCAGCACTTGGCTGCACCACAGCTATATTTGGCAAAATCAAGGCTATCAAAATTTTGACGGTTATTTAGGCGCTTTTAATGCCAACCAGCGCCGCAATATCAAGCGCGAACGCAAAGCTGTTGACCAAGCTGGTTTGTTGGTAAAAACTCTGACTGGTGATGACATTCCACAGCCGATGTTTTCTCAAATGTATGCTTTTTATGAGAATACTTGCGATAAGTTTGGTTGGTGGGGTAGCAAGTATCTGACTAAGCGATTTTTTGAACAGTTGCACCACAATTATCGCGATCGAGTTTTATTTGTCGCCGCTTACGATAAGGAAGATGACAGAGTGCCGGTGGGTATGTCTTTTTGTTTGTATAAGGGCGATCGACTTTACGGGCGTTATTGGGGCAGTTTGCAGGAAATTGACTGTTTGCACTTCGATGCTTGTTACTATACACCGATCGAATGGGCGATCGAGCGGGGTATCGAAACCTTCGATCCGGGTGCGGGCGGGCGGCACAAAAAACGGCGCGGTTTTCCAGCGATGCCTAATTATAGTTTGCACAGATTTTACAACAACCGTCTGGCACAAATTCTTAAGTCTTACATTGGTCAAATTAATGAAAGGGAACAGGAGGAAATTGATTTAGTTAATGAGGGTTTGCCCTTTAATAAGTAGTCATTAGTCAGCAGTCATTAGTCAGCAGTCAGCGGGCATTTGAGCAGAGGTCATTGGTAATTGGTAATTGCCATCCAATAACTAAAGTCCTGGACGCATCGAAACCCAAGAAACCGGGTTTTTTATCTAATTTGCGGGCTGCAACAAAAGACGATTGTAAAAAACCCGGTTTCTGACAGTGCTGGCGTAATACCAATTTTTTATGAGGCTGCATAGAATCTGATCCCCCCTAACCCCCCTTAATAAGGGGGGGACAAGATTCTTCTCAAAGTCCCCCTTCTTAAGGGGGATTTAGGGGGATCGAAATATATGCAACTTCACATTAAATTGGTATAAGTCCTAAACTAATGACCAATGACTAATGACTAATGACTAATGACCAATGACCAATGACTAATGACTAATGACTAATTCAAAAATACTCTCCCGTCTTCTTGAATTTCTAACGATTTTGTGTCGGAGCTCAAGTCTGTTGTAGCGCCAAAACTTACTTGCAACATTCCCGGCATTGCGGTGGTTTTGGGGCGAACTAACAACAATCCACCGTCTGGGCGCTGGTATGTGAGGGTGATCGGTACTTTGAGGTTTTGAAGCAAAATTTCCGATTGTTCGCCTAGAGTGCGCGGTTGGGTAACTCCTAGGACTTGATAATTGATCAGGGCATTGGTGGTATTCACGAGTTTAATTACTACCATGCCTTCGGCTGGCGTAAGTCGCGCGGCGGGCATCGGGAAGCGGGGAGGCGCGTCTGCTGGCGCTGAGGGCATCGGGTTCTGGTCGGGATTCATACCGCGCATCGGTTCGCTGACGGGCTTTCCAGTCGCGGGTTCTGGTTCGGAAACTGGTTTTCCTTGTTGGGGCCCTGGGCCGCCTGCTTGGGAAAGTGTCGCGAGACTGACGAGTAAACCGCTGCAGGTGGCTGCTAGCAGGCTGATTTTTTTGAACGGTAGATTGTGGCGAAACATAAGTAACTCCTCACAAGTTCGATCGAGATTTTCTAACAAATAGCATGGTAATCTATGCCGGAAATGAATTTTAATAGTTGTGTTTGGGTGTGAGTTAGGAAGAGTCAAGGTTTGAGGGGTAGATTTTTTTTAACCGCAGAGGGCGCAGAGGGCGCCCAGAAGGGGAAGATGGGAAGAGGGGAAGAGAGGATTTTTAGAGGCTGATTTCTGCTGATTTGTGGGCGGGGAGGGTGACGGTGACAGCGGTTCCTCGATCGACTTGGCTGTCTATGCGGATTTGGCCGCGGTGGTTTTCGACAATTGCTTTGGTGATGGCTAATCCCAAACCGGAACCGGCGGCGCTGCTGTGGGTGCGGGCGGGATCGGCGCGGTAAAATCGATCGAACAAATGCGGTAGCGCTTCTGGGGAAATGCCGGTGCCGGTGTCTGTTACTTTGATTTGCAGTACAGAATTGAGCGCGGACGAATTTCTTTTGTTTTTGACTGGAACCTGCAATTCTACTTCAATTTCGCCACCAGAGGCTGTGTACTGCACTGCGTTACTGACGAGATTGGTAAATACTCGCGCTAGTTGATCCCAGTCGCCCAAAACTGTAAAGTTATCTTCAAGCTTGGGGGAATCGATAATTTCGAGGGAAAGAGAGAGATTTTGGTGTCGGGCGATCGCCTGTTGTTCCTCAATTACTTCTATCAACAAAGCGTCGAGGGGAACCTCAACCCACTGCTGCTGCAGGATACCGCTGTCTTGTCTGGCTAAAAACAGCAAATCGTCAACCAACCGCCCCAAACGGCGCGTCAGGCGTTCGATTACCTGTAGCTGTTGGTGTTGCTGCGGTTCGATATCCGGTTCCGCCAAAGCTACTTGTACGTTAGTTTGAATAGTGGCGATCGGATTTCTGAGTTCGTGGGAAGCATCGGCGGTAAACTGTTTGAGACGGCCGTAAGATTCCCGCACCGGTGCGATCGCCAATCCCGACAGCAACCAGCCAATAGCCGCCACGCCAATTAAAGTTAAACCAGTCCCCAAAATCAAATCAAAAATTAATTGGCGGATCGGTTTTGTCACTTCAAACCAAGGATGGCTAACTCGCAAATATCCCAAAACTTGGCGGCCGATTTCCACTCGCTGCGTGACTTGTCTGAGGGAATAGTTTTGCTCTGAGTTCAACTTATTATTAATTACCCAAACTGTTTCGCCGGTGCGGTTAGCGTTAATCGGAATATTCAGCGGTTCCGACAAAGTAGACCACAGCAACTCGCCCGTAGGACTGAACCATTCTAAATCGATGTGGTCATCTTCTACAGAATCGCTGCTGTCTCGAAAACTGGCTTGAATATTCACTTGAGACTTGGTTTGAGCAGTACCAAAAATTATTGGTTCGATCACAAGTGTGCGTTCTACTACTTCCACAACATGATTTAGAGTGTCGTCAATGCGATCGATCAAAGTATTGCGGACGTAGAAATAGAAACCCGTGGCGAATAATAGTAATAACACCGCAGTAACGGCAGTGTACCAAATAGCAAGGCGGCGGCGAGTAGCTTGAAACATATTGCGAAGTTGTTAGTTATTAGTTATTGGTTATTAGTTATTGGTTATTGGTTATTAGTTATTGGTTATTGGTTATTAGTTATTGGTTATTGGTTATTAGTTATTGGTTATTGGTTATTGGTTATTAGTTATTAGTTATTAGTTATTAGTTATTGGTTATTGGTTATTGGTTATTAGTTATATTCCCCCAAGCTTTCCGTCCAACGTCATCAGGAAGAGGGAAGAAGGAAGAGGGAAAAAAAGAGCGAGATTATCTTCAAGCGATGTTGAACTAATAACCATTCAGTAACTATTAACTAACTATTCACAACTATAACGTTCTTCTTTTCTGCTCTTTTTCTCTTCTTCTCTTTCTTAGTGTCCTAGCGCTTATGCGCCGCTTTGCGTACTGCGTCTGGTTCGTTCAAAAAAGCCTTGTTCGCAAATCATCAAAAAAAATCTAACAACTTTCGATGATTAATACTTCAGATAGATGTAAAAGTAGCTGTCAGTATGGTAACTTACTGGCGAAACTTTTTAGGTAAACGCCTGTGAACAAATTTTTATTCCGCGCTGCGATCGGGCTGTTAATGGCATTTTTTGGCGCAATTACCTATTTTAGCAGCAACGTAGAAAATCCTGTTACCGGAGAGAAACAACGGGTGCAGCTTTCACAGCGCCAAGAGGTAGTTTTGGGATTGCAGGCGCGAGACAAAATGGCGGCTCAATACGGGGGGCTTTATCCCAGCCAGAGTATTCAGCAGTATGTCGATCGAGTAGGAAAAAAAGTTGTCAACGGTTCGGATGCCAAAAAAGCAGGTTATCCGTTTCAATTCTACCTGCTGCGAGACCCCAAAACTGTCAATGCTTTTGCTCTTCCGGGGGGACCAGTTTTCATTACCGCCGGACTCCTGCGGCGGCTGAATTCCGAGGCTCAGTTGGCTGGTGTACTGGGACACGAGGCCGGTCACGTTATCGGGCGACACGCTGCGGAACACTTGGCAAAACAGCAGTTGGGCAGGTCTTTGGTAACGGCGGTTGGGGTGGCTGCTAGCGACGAACGCGGTGGCGGCCAGCAGGCTGCATTAATTGCTCAAGCTGTCAATCAAGTTGTGAGTTTGCGCTACGGTAGATCCGATGAACTTGAGAGCGATCGGCTCGGTTTTCGGTTTATGACGGAGGCGGGTTACGATCCTAGAGGTATTGTTGAGTTGATGCAAATTCTCGGTGCTGCTAGGAATGGCGAAGCAGCGCCGGAATTTTTAAGTTCTCACCCCAACCCTGAAAACCGAGTTCAAAAGTTGCAAGCTTTAATCGCCCAAAATTACCCTAACGGTGTTCCGGCTAATTTGGTTTCTGGACGCGATGAGTTTGCTAAGAATGTGTCTGGCGGTTAGCTAGAATTATACTAAATTGAACCGCGAAGACGCAAAGCTCGCGAAGTAAGAAAAGAGAGAGAATGTTCAAGGGCTTGTGAACTAATAAATCACCCTAACTATTAATAATTGACAATAACAAGTCTGTTTTCTTCTTCTATTCCTTTGTGTCTTCGCCTCGAAAGCGGTTCGTTTTTAATCCTAAATCACTGCTAAATTGAACCGCGAAGACGCAAAGCTCGCGAAGTAAGAAAAGAAAGAGAATGTTCAAGGGCTTGTGAACTAATAAATCACCCTAACTATTAATAATTGACAATAACAAGTCTGTTTTCTTCTTCTATTCCTTTGTGTCTTCGCCTCGAAAGCGGTTCGTTTTCAATCCTAAATGACTGATGTCCGGTTAACCCACCCGATCGAGTGAGGAAATCCGCCAACGCACTGTGTACGTATTTGATGAGAAAATAAATGAATAAAACAGGTTTCAATCAAAAAAGGATAACCGTTATCAATGGCAATTAAAGACCAGCCCAAACTACCTCGTTTTCGACTAATTAGCAATATTTTGTTATTGCTCTCAAGTTTGTTTCTGCTGGCAAATATCTTTTTGCCCAACTTGTTTGGGGAGCAAATTCCGCGAGTTCCTTACAGCTTGTTCGTGCATCAAGTCCAAGAACAAGATGTCGTGCGAGCTTCGGTGGGACAAAATGAAATTCGCTACCAACTCAAAGGCGAAAACGACAAACCAGGTCAAGTGTTGTCAACTACGCCCATTTTTGACTTGGATCTGCCTAAACTTTTGCAAGAAAAAGGCGTTGAATTTGCGGCAACTCCTCCTTCTAAAAATGGCTGGATTGGCAGTGTCTTGAGCTGGGTGATTCCGCCGCTGATTTTTGTGGCGATTTTTCAATTTTTTATGAACCGGGGCGGTGGTGGGCCGCAGGGTGCGCTGTCGATCGGCAAAAGTAAAGCTAAGGTCTACGTGGAAGGTGAATCAGCGAAAATTACTTTTGCTGATGTGGCTGGAGTAGAGGAAGCTAAAACTGAATTGGTAGAGGTTGTTGAGTTCCTGAAAACTCCCGATCGCTTTACGGCAATTGGCGCGCGAATTCCGAAGGGCGTGCTGTTAGTCGGGCCTCCGGGAACTGGCAAAACGCTGTTGGCAAAAGCTGTGGCTGGTGAAGCGGGCGTGCCGTTTTTTAGTATCTCTGGTTCGGAGTTTGTGGAACTGTTTGTTGGTGTTGGTTCTGCAAGGGTTAGGGATTTATTCGAGCAGGCTAAGAAGCAGGCTCCTTGTATTATTTTCATTGATGAGTTGGATGCGATCGGCAAATCTCGCAGCACTAACGCTGCATTCGGCGGGAATGATGAGCGCGAACAAACTCTCAATCAACTGTTAACTGAAATGGACGGTTTTGCTGCTGGCAATACTACGGTAATTGTGCTGGCTGCTACTAACCGCCCGGAAAGTTTGGATGCTGCTTTGTTGCGCCCTGGCCGTTTCGATCGCCAAGTTTTGGTCGATCGCCCGGATTTATCTGGCCGCGAAGCAATTTTGAACATTCACTCTCAAACTGTAAAGTTGGGCCCGGATATTGACTTGAAGGCGATCGCGGCTCGCACCCCCGGTTTTTCGGGCGCAGATTTGGCAAATTTGGTCAATGAAGCTGCTTTGTTAGCGGCCCGCAACAAGCGCCTCACTGTAGCGCAGGAAGACTTTTATGAGGCGTTTGAGCGCGTTGTAGCTGGCTTGGAAAAGAAGAGCCGGGTGCTCAACGAAAAAGAGAAAAAGATTGTGGCTTACCACGAAGTGGGACACGCGATGGTTGGTGCTGCGATGACTGGCGGCGGCGAAGTGTCAAAAATTTCGATCGTCCCGCGCGGTATGGCTGCTTTGGGTTACACGTTGCAGGTGCCGACTGAAGACCGTTTCTTGTTGGATGAGTTGGAATTGCGCGGTCAAATTGCAACTTTGCTGGGCGGGCGATCGGCTGAGGAAGTGGTGTTTGGTAGCATTACTACTGGCGCTTCCAACGACTTGCAAAGGGCGACGGATTTAGCTGAACGGATGGTGACAACTTACGGGATGAGTAAGGTTTTGGGCCCTCTTGCTTACGATCGCGGCCAACAAGCAATGTTCCTCAACGATGGTACGGGAAATCCGCGCCGTGCGGTGAGTGCTCAGACTGCTGAGGCGATCGACCAAGAAGTGAAGGAAATTGTCGAAACTGCACATCAGCAAGCTTTGGATATTCTGAAAGCTAATCGGGAATTGTTGGAAACAATTACGCAGCAACTGTTGGAAACTGAAGTAGTTGAAGGTGAGCAACTGCACAAATTCCTCGGTCAAGTGCGGCCTTTAGAGAAGGCTGCGGCTTCAGTTTAAAAGGGTTTGCACGGGGCCGAGAAACCGGGTTTTTACGATAATACTTTGCTGTAGGCGGCAGATTCGGAAAAAACCCGGTTTCTTTGTCGGAGTGCGTAAATCCTGTTTAATTAAACCGCAGGTTAACGCAGACGATCTTGCAAGATCGTCTGCGTTTTTTAGTGGTACGGGTGAGTTCAGCCGCTAGCCCGATCGACCAGTATCAACAGGCACTGCACGCGCCGAGGTGACTCCCGTGTCTGCCGGCGTGCCGATTCTAGTCGAAACCCCGGATTAGCCTTGTGGCAAAGGTTTACAGATTCCAGGAGCGCGATCGTCTCTGCACTCCTGGAATTTGTCAGCAATCGGCGGTTAAATGGTAACATAGGTTACAAAAGAAATTAGCAACTTACTGAAATTACTGAGAAAAATTGCTTTTTCCTGAAAACTCTTGCTAACGGTGTTGAACCTGTGAGAATATTCGGCTAGTAAAGTTAATCGCGATCGAGCTATGACTGTTCGGGTATATAGAACGCACGCTTACGAGACAACCCATGAGAACCGTATATTCGATCGCTTGCTAAACGAATTGGAACGGGCGTGGGGTGATTCGGATGATTTGATAATTCTGTTAGGAAATTTCTACTGTGATGGATGCGAAATTGATGCAGCAGTTATGAAAAAAAACAGCATTACTGTCATCGAGTTCAAAGACTACGGGGGAAATATTACTTTTTCAGAAAATGGACTGTGGCTTGCGGGGGAAGTTCAGGTTAGAGGGGGAAGCAAGCCAAATCCATTTATTCAAGTCAGAGATAACAAATTTGCGGTACTCAACAGTTTAAAAAGAATTAGCTTTTCGTCAGATAGACAACCAAATTTAGGATATATATCGGGGTTGGTGCTTTTTCACAAACCTATTACCTTTGACGAAGAACAGCTACCGCCTAATATTGAAAGGTGGTTTCATGTTGTTGACTTCGCTGGTACTGTAGAGCGGTTATCTCAAATCACTAGCCGAGAAATCAATCTTTCTCATCAAGATTTAGCAAAGATAGTTCAACATTTTTCTATTCCTGATTATGTTCCTCCAGGATGGGGTACTAAAGCAATTACTGACTCTTTATCAGCAGTTGATACTGCTAAAATTGAGTTGCCTAATTCTCTAGAATCTGTAGTTTCTCGGATCGACCAATTTTTATGTTCTTCAAAGAAGATTTTAATCGTTACTGGGATGATGGGAACAGGTTTGCATCTTCTGCAAAAAGCGATTGCAGATAAATCTAGATCCTTAAGGCGAAATTGCTCGGTACTTGCGCCTAACAGTAAAATTGCATCGGTTTATCCAGTTGAATCAAAGAGTATTTACTCGCATATCTTCACGAAAAACTATAAAGTAGAGAAGGATCTGCCGATCTATGGATTGAACAAAAATCAGGATACAGAGCAACAAGTTTACATTGTCGGTGATGCCCACTTGATATCTGATTCACAGTTTGAAAATGATGTTTTTCGTTACGGTAGCGGACAACTCCTTACAGATTTTTTGGAATATACGGAGATCGAAAAGACGAAAAGACAGGTGATTTTTATGGGCGATATGTTCCAGCTAACGAGAGGTAAAATTGATGAATCTGCACTGTCTTACGAGCGTTTGCAGGCTGCGATCGGCGGTGAGATAGAGCAAATCAATCTTGATTTTATACTTCCAGGACAAGAGCAAAATTTGTTTGTCAGAAATTGTCAACAAATTGCTCAAAGTATACACTGTGGCAGATTTAATCAGCTCGCAGCGATCGCCGATGACTCGAATTGCATCCAAATAGTCGATCGCGCTCGCGAACAGGAAGTATCGAAGGCTCTATTCCTGGAAGATTGTCGGTTCACCAAGTTTATAGTTTTCACCAACGAATCGGTTAACCGCATCAACAATCAGGTTAGACAAGAGTATTTGGGTTTAGGTAAAGAGATTGTTTCAGGTGATATCGTACATATCCACAACAGCCCTGTCGCACTCGATAGACAACAGCAAGAGCCAACTTATATATCAAATAACTCTTTTGCTGAAGTCCTAGAAGTTTATCCCAATACTTCACCCTTAAGCCAACCGCTGAAAGGACGCGAACAGCCAATTAGGGTGATTTTTCTGCGTCTTCGTGTGCGGTTACTTGAGAATGGGAAAGAGGTCGAATTTTACTGTCTGAGAGATTATTTGTATGCAGACAAGCCAGAACTTGATAAGGACACACTTATCGCTCTGCAGGTTTCAGCAATCAGCAGATTTAGACAACAACAGAAACAGGTAATAGAATCAGAGGAATCGGATAAATCTAACGAATTAGCAAAGTTTCTACGCAGCGATCCGCATTTAAACGCAGCCCGTCTGAGGTTTGGGTACGCGCTGACTCTGCATCGCGCCCAGGGACAGCAGTTTAAGACTGCGATCGCGAATATGGATACCGGCCAGGGACCAACAAATGCCGCTTATTTTCGATGGGTTTATACCTTGTTTTTTGTAACTCAAAATAAACTTTTTTTGTTAAAATTTCCTTCAATTACACCATTTTTTAAAACAACTTGGAACGACAGTAAAAGCCAGCTAAATTCAGTAGTGTTTAAGGATTTAATTGCATTCGACCCGGATTCGGCAGCAGGGAATAAAAATATTTCTACTTTTCCTATCCAAGAAAAATCTTTGAAAAATCTTTACTTGTATCTCGTAGAAATTCTCAAATTCCATCGAATTCAAGTAAATTATTACAAGCATAATAGTTATCAGGAAGTCTACGAGTTTGGATCGGAAGATGGTAAAGCTTCCTGTTCTCTTCGCTTGCATTACAATGGAAAATTTCAGGTAACGCGAATTGAAACAGTAAAATCTGAGCCGATTGATTTTGCCGCTTTAGTGCGCGATATTATTACATCAAAACTGCGATCGGGAAATGAATTTCAGCAAACTGTTCAAGCTCTCATAAAAGCAAAATTGGACTCACACAAAATAGCGATTTGGGGAATTGAACACCACGATTACCACCAATTTTACTATCTCAAATCAGATATTGGCAATGTCAAAATGCAAGTTTTCTACGATGGAGATGGTTTTGTGACGCAAGTTTTCCCGATCGCCTACACGAATCTAGAAGTCGCCGAATTAGTTCGCCTCGCACTGGAGTTATAAAAATGTCAAATCTAACGGAAGAAATCAAAAATCTGAGAAAATCTGGACGCATAGACGAAGCTTATTCGAGAGGCTACGAACTGCTAAAACAGCATCCAAACGACAAATTTTTGGCTAGCAGTGTGGGTTGGGTTCTCTATGACAAAGCAAAAAAACTAATAGATACGGCTAATCAATCTCAATCCATAGATCCAGAAATATCTGTCAGCCAACTTAGGGAAATATTGGCAGAATATTACAAACTCAAGCTGACTCGACCAGATTTGCTGTTTAGTCGTTTGCTATCCCAAATTCTTCGATTAAAAAAGGAAATCAAGTTTTTACCGAAGTTCATAAAATGGGCTGGTATTGACACTTTTAGAGCGGAAGACTTTCAGGTTTCTCCTTCTAATGACGGTAAAGTTTTTGAGTCATTGGTTGAGAAAACAGCAAGGGAAGTGGGGAAGATTGCTGGTGAATTGACTGTTCGAGATTACTCTGATGTACGAGAATTACAAGATTTTGCAATTAAATTGATAGATGTTGCACTCGATCGCGCCCAAGTTCAAAAACCGGAATGGCTAAATTATCGCAAGGCTTTATTGCTAAATCGTTTGGGGCGATCGGCAGAATCTCAAAAACTGCTGGTTTCTTTTGTGAAGCAGAAGCGTAGCGATTATTGGGCGTGGCACGCTTTAGCGAAAGTCGTGGAAACTTCCGATACTCAACTAGCGCTGGCACTTTGTGCAAAAGCGTGTTTGACTTGCAGGGATGAAAATTTTGGTGTTAGCGTTTTTGAGGATCTCAGCCGACTCGCCGCAAATAGAGGCCAAGAGAAAGTCGCTAAATGGGCTGCCGATCGAGCTTTTGCTATTCGTAACAATAACGGATGGAAAGTCCCCCAATCGCTTCGCAATCTCTTGACTGCTAGTTGGTATGCTGCTACAGGAAATCTCTCTAACGCAGAGGAAGTGTTAAAAAATATAGCTGCTGATGCCGAAAAAGTGATTTGGCAAAATTGCCCGCGATTTCATGCTAACTACCTCGGTAACTTTACAGCCAAAACTGGCAAGATTATGCTCAGATTTGGATTGCATTCTCATAGTGGATCTGAAGAAGTTGTTACTCCCGATCGGGGGATGCTGAACAGTCTAAATCTGCTAGTGGGCGCGCCCGTGACTGTGACTGTCGATCGAAATGGCGATCGGCTAACGGTGGTTGCGGTTGAGAAACGCGAATCGGGCAAACTCTTTGATATTATGCCTTGTAAAACTGGTCGGTTTCGTTTGAATCAAAATGGTTTTGGGTTTGTAGAAGATGTTTATGTTCCTCATGAATTAGCTTGTCATTTGCAAAACGATCGCACAGTTAATCTTGCTGTTGTAAAAAAGTTTGACAAAAAGAAAAATCAATGGGGTTTGAGTGCGATCGCCATACTTAATTAGTGAGATTAATGAAGTTTTAATTAACCTACAGGATCGACAGCAGTAGAAAAAAAAGGCTGGGCAACTCGATCGTCGCAACGTTGATGCCGATTTCCCCGACTATAGCACAATCGAAATTAATCAGTGATTTTAGGTTTCGGAGCCTGTGCCCGCGCAGCATTATCTCTGTACTGAGGTCTTCATCGATTTCTTTCCAGTGAATGCCATAACCTCCTCCACATTGTTTCCATTTACCCTTTGATCGGGCGCTGCATTAAACAATTTGGGATACCAAATTAAGGGCACGGCAATGATTCATCCGTCCATCAAATCAACGCTAATTGTTTTTTATGTAAAATAAATTTCCTTAACTCTCTCGTCCGCTAGAATCGCCAAAATACCCATACCCAGCATCCCATAACGTTTGTGGATTTTATTGTACTACCGACTGTATTTTACGAAGCTTTTTAGCATTAAATCTAAGGTTGTTTGCTAAAATGACTGGCTCCAACCAAAAGTTAACCGATGATTTATTTGTCTCTGTCAAGGTAAACATGAGGTGGTTGATTCGGCTCATGGCTGTAAAAGTAAAGTCGGTAATGATCTTGTAAGCGAATATAAATGAATTGGACGAAAACGTAAACTTGTGCATTAGTAAATAACTTAAAAAACCTTCTTAAAATTATTGATTTTAATGCGCTCGATCGTATCAAGTTAGTACCTTAAAATTTAATGCACTTCATTGCCTAACTCAGTGTTTGTAGTGCCGAATTTCCTGTAAGGTTGGCATCAACTGTGGCTAATGTTAAGCCATAGTAAATAGCTGTGGCACTAATGAATCGGTCTGCGGGGTCTTGATGAGGAAGTGCAATTTCGCGACTTAAAATTGCAATGGGGTGATTCATTTGGGCTTCACGAGTTTCCAAGGTTTTTAAAGCTAAATTAACCCATGTAACGGGATCTGGCTGTAAAGATATCCGTCCTTTTTCTGCAAGCATGAGTGTCTCCCAAATACTAATTGGACTCAGCCAAATTTCGGTGTTACGATCGCCGATCGCCATTTGAAGCGATCGCGATAGGCGCGGGTCGCCGAGTAAATACCACAGCCAAATGTGAGTATCGAGTAAAAGTTTCATTCTAAAACTTCCCACGGTTCGGCGACAGGAGCAATTAAATCTCCTAATATTTCACCGCTTCCTTTCATAGCGCCAAAGCTGGGTCGTAGAGTTTGGGTAGTCGCAGGATAAATAATTACCAATGCTTTTCCTTCGTGGATGACGGTGAGAGGGGTTTTAGTACGTTCGACCTCTATCAATAGAGTCTGGACGGTTTGGGGTAATTCAGTCGTGGTAATTTGTGCCATTTATTGACCGCTCACAATCTTATTCTATTTCTACTATGATAACCGCTATACCGCTTTCCATCGCACCAGAGTTACCATTACAAACATACAAAAACCCGGCTGATTCAAACAACCGGGTTTCTCAATATTCTTGCTGCATTTTCAACTGCTCAAATTCCAGGCACGTAGGCCATCACAGGAGCACTTTGCTGCTGCTGCGCGAGTGTCAAAAGCCGCTGAATCCGCTCTTCGGTAGAGGGGTGAGTGCGGAAAAGTGACTGCAAACCTTTAGTCGAAAAAGGATTCACAATCAGCAGCGGCGACATCGCCGGATTGCCGTGCATCGGAATTTCACGGCTCATTTTTTCCAATTTTTGCAGGGCGTTTGCTAAGCCGATCGGGTTATTGGTAATTTCCACCGCACCGCTATCGGCTGCAAATTCCCTCGTCCGAGAAATCGCCAATTGAATGAGCGTTGCTGATAGCGGCGCTAAAATGATTAAAAACAGCAAACCAAAGGGATTTGGGCCTTGTCTGCTGTCCCGCGTCACCGGGCCGTAAAGCGCTCCAAATGTCAGAATTCGCCCGACAAATGTAATCGCGCCGGCAATGGTTCCTGCAACTGCTTGAGTGAGGGTGTCGCGGTTGCGGATGTGCGTCAGTTCGTGGGCTAATACCCCTTCCAATTCTTCGCGGGAAAGCAGTTTGAGGATGCCTTCAGTAACTGCTATTGTCGCGTGTTCCGGGTCTCTTCCTGTGGCGAATGCGTTGGGAGATTGAGTCGGAACTACGAATATTTTCGGCACGGGAATTCCCGCTTTTGCACTCAGCGATGCTACAATATCGTAGAGTTCGGGAGCTTCGCTGCGGGCGATCGGGCGAGCGCGGTAAGCCATCAAAGCTGCCGTGTCGGAATAGTACCAAGAGCTCAAACTGCTGAAGGCGGCTAATGCTAAACCGATGTAAAGTCCTTGCTCGTTGCCGATTAAATAATAGCTTCCTAAAACTAGAAGGCCGCTGAGAAGCCCTAATAGAGCTGCTGTTCTGATGTGATTTGTTCCTTGCATGGCGGGTTGGGGCGATCGCGAATTTTGGTATTTTTGAGCTTGTTATTAGATTTTCATATTTTCGGGCGATCGCGCCTCTATCCGCCGAAATAACTGCTGCCGCCAATAGTAGTATTTTACCTGCTCGTGGTTATGGTAGTTGGGCCGGTCAAATCGTTATGTCTGACGATTTCGATCTACCGCTAGAAGATTTAAAGGAATATATGTAACATGGAATGCCTTTTAGATACTCGTGCCTTTCTGTTGCAGCAACTATCTTATGATTGGTATGGCGATCGTCTTGGGCTGATAAAAGGCTAATGGTAAGACTCTATTATCGAGGCATGGCAGAAGAAAACGGTAAACCCAAAATGGGACGCAGTGCGAGGCTACTGGGAATCAGACCGATTATTGACATTGATGTTGAGCAAGTACCCAAAGAATGGTTGAATGAACAAGGTTATTTACTACCAGAAACAGAGCGCAAGTCTTCAGAGGAGTCTGTCACTGTAGTTATTAGAAACACAAAAGGAATGTCCGTATCTCTCTCCATCGAAGGCTTACCACCATTTCGCAAACCCCAAAAATTTGGCGGAACAGGAAAAGATCCTCTTTGGCAGATTGACGACAGCAAGATTGTTGGAGATATTGAAGCTGTACAAGATAGTCCAACTCATGTCAGTATTTTGCCAAGCGCTACAATGCTTTTAGAGAAAGATGAAACAGCCCTCGCCCAGACACAAAGCGAATGGGAGAAAGTTTGATAGTTTAATTTAGTCAACGGGAAAACAGTAATGGCATGGGTATTTAGCTTATCGGCTGAATGTGGGACACAGCAATCTGAAGCACAGCAATTTGCTCAATATTTCAATGAAATTGCTTGGGTTCTGTCAAACGATAGACATTCCCAATGTCGGGCAGAAATTTTTCAGGATATAGAAGAAACTTGGTGGTGTAGAGTTTGTCCGAGTGGCATCAGTAAAATTGGGATTGACACTCCAGAAAGTGCTTATTTAATGACAGAAATAGGTATTTTTATGTATCAGAGTTTGCGGTTTGCTCCACCGTTTCGCTATGCTTTAGTTGGTGTGGAAGTAGATGAATTTAGAACCTACAGCGAATTGATTGAAGAGTCTGCGTTGGTTTTTCCAGGCTTGGTTTTAGCTGAAGCTGTTTGGCAAGCAACTGGATCGTGTTCGGTTTTTCTAGCATTCAGTCTTGGATATGTTTGGAAGCCCTATGAAGGTGAAGTTTATAGACCGCTAATCGCATCGCCTGACCTCAAGAATAAGCTTGATGAATTGCCGATCGTGGGGTAAATATCTTCAGCAGAGGTATCTCAAATAAAATATAAAATAGTGCGATGCTCGCCCAGATCATACCTGATAAACGAAGAGTAAAATCTCACGAATTAGCTGCCCAAAGAAGGGAAATATCGCTGTATTGCTTGAACATTGAATCAGCACTCACCAGCGTCATCTCCTCTATCTGAGCCTGAGCAATCAGCATTCGATCGAAGGGATCGCGATGATGTAATGGTAACGCAGCCGCTCGCAGGGCATGAGGTGCTGTAATTTCCAGCGATCGCACGTCTAACTGTATCATGCGACTAGAAATGTAGGTATTTATCGGTTCCGGTAGCGGCAACTTTCCGATCGCAACTTTGATGCCCATTTCCCAGATACTAGCAACAGAAAACCACAATTAGTTCGTTTCATCAGCAATCTGTGCGATCGCCTCCTCATTCAATCGATCTGGTTGGGCAAACCACCACAAAAAACACTGCGTATCGAGCAAGAGTTTCACTCTTCATTCCCCTCGAATGCGGTCAAAATCTCTTTTGGCAAAGGATCGTTAAAGTTTTCTGGCAAAACAAATCTCCCTCGATCTTGTCCTAAACAGGATCGTCGATTGGATGAAGTACGAAACGGAACCAACTTCGCAACTGGGATGCCTTCGTTGGAAATAATGATTTCTTCTCCGAGTTCCACACGCGACAATAGTCGTGAGAGATTCGTTTTAGCTTGATGGATATTTACAGTTTCCATGCTCTTAAAAAACTAAGTCTGTAAACTAATTATAACAAAATAAACGCAGACAATCTTACATTTATCTGCGTTTACCTGCGTCGATCGATCGGCGGTTGAATTCTCCAACCCTAAACCGCTTGCACTTCTTTTTCCTCAACAGCAACAGGTTCTTGATATACTGTTTGAGACTCATTAGCCAAAAAGTCAGCTAATTGAGCTTCAATTTCATCCCGCACAATTTGACGGTATTCCAGAAAATGCTCGTTGTGAGCGCACACTGTTAAATAGTGGTCCCAAACTGCCGGATTGCGTCTGATAATGCTGAATAAATGATGCCAGAACTTCCAGCGAGTGCTGCGCTTGACTCCTTGCCGCCAAACCACAGTTAACAGTGCTCGCAAATCGATCCAACTCGGAACTCTAGCAGGTATCTTTGCTGTCGGTGCGCCTAACATTAAGAAATGGCGATAAGTCCGGTCTAAATATTTCTCAGCATCGTACACTTCGCAGAATGCCTCGACATATTCGCGGGCGATATCTTCGAGAGGCCGCGTCGGAATAAAGTTCATCAAAGTAGTCTGGTTGAGGTTGCCAGATTTGTCGCGCAACCGCCCTTCTTTTGCTAGTCGGTGGGACAGTGCAGTGTGCGGCAAAGCTTGCAGCATTCCAAAGGTTGTGCTGGGAATGGCGGCTGCTTCGGCAAACTGGACAATCCGCTGACCGGCACCTGGTTTTTCGCCGTCGAAGCCGATGATGAATCCGGCCATTACTCGCAAGCCTGTTTTCGCGATTAACTCTACTGATTCGATTAGGGAATTGCGGGTATTTTGGAATTTTTTGGTCATTTGCAGGCTTTCTTCGTCGGGAGTTTCAATTCCGAGAAATACTGCGTTGAAATTGCAAGCTACCATCATTTCCATCAATTCTTGGTCTTGGGCTAAATCGATGGATGCTTCTGTGTTAAAAGTAAAGGGAAATTTGTGTTCTATTTGCCAAACTTCTAATTCTTTTAGCAACAGTTTGACGTTGCGTTTGTTGCCGATAAAGTTGTCGTCTACCATGAACACGCCGCGCCGCCAACCTAGGTTGTACAGACATTCTAGTTCTGCTATTAGTTGTTGGGGTTCTTTGGTGCGGGGTTTGCGCCCGTAGAGGACGATGATGTCGCAGAATTCGCACTGGAAGGGACAGCCTCGCGAAAATTGAATTGACATCGAATCGTAGGCGTCTAATTCCAGCAAATCGAAGCGGGGAACTGGGGTTGTGGTAACATCGGGTTTTACGCCGTCCGATCGATACATTCCACTTTTTTCGCCGCGCCCTATTGCTTCGACGAACATCGGTAGAGTGATTTCGCCTTCGTCGAGAATCAGGTAATCTATGCCTGCGGCTTGGGGTTCTTCGGGTACGGAAGTCGGGTAAGGGCCGCCGCAAGCTACGGATTTACCGCGCCGTTTTGCTTCGCGAATGATGTCTAGCAAATCTTCTTTTTGGACAATCATGGCGGACAGAATAACGAGCTCTGCCCATTCCCATTCTGCTTCGGTGATTTGTCTGATGTTGCGATCGACTAACTTAAATTCCCATTCTTGGGGTAAAATAGCTGCTACAGTTACCAAACCCAGCGGTGGCAGCAGCACTTTACGATCGACTAATTCTAGGATTTTCTCGTAAGACCAAAATGTTTTCGGGAACAGGGGATAAACTAGGAGAACTCGCATTATATGTTAAACCTCACATCAGTAAACAACTTGCGATCGGGCTGGCGGGGCGTGAGAGTTCGATCGGCTCTCAAGACTTAATGTTAAGGCTAAAATTACGATCTTGCGCGCGATCGAATATCTGGCGAGGGGTCACACCCCCTAAAAACAATAAAACATCGCAATTTTTAGGTTGCAGTTCCCTGTTAAAGCTAGCAAATGCTGATATCTTATCGTATTTAACCCTTAATTGACGATAATCGCATTTAAAAAGCATCGGATTCCGACAAAAAAACTTGAAAAACTTACATTATTCGTAAAATGCGCCTCGGCGCACCCTAAATATATCTGGTAAGGTACACATTGGCGTTCCCTCTTCCCTCTTCCTTCTTCCTGATGACGTTGTACGGAAAGCAGTTGCCAGTTGGTAGGGGCGGTGGATGGTGCGGGCGGGCCCTTAGTTGTCAGTTGTCAGTTGTTAGTTGTCAGTTGTCAGTTGTCAGTTGTTAGTTGTCAGTTGTCAGTTGTCAGTTGTTAGTTGTTAGTTGTCAGTTGTTACCAATAACCAATAACTAATAACAAATAACTAATAACAAATAACTAATAACAAATAACTAATTTACATTTCGATCGGGAATCCCGCTAGTTCTTAACATATCGGCAACTGTGCCGCAGTAACTCGGCATTCCGATGCTTTCGGGATTGACCAGATTTTTATAGGTAAAATGGCGGTAGCTGATGCAAAATCTGTCCCAAGCTGCCACCTGAATTCGGAACAGCCAAATAAAGAAATCGGCCAGCCAAGGTGACAGAGTAATCCGAAAAAATATGTTTTTATGCAAATACTGGCAAGCTTGTTCTACCACTTCGTTAGCTGTAATCGCCGGATTTCCTAGCACAAAATGTCGCGGTTCCTCGGAAGCCGGCGGATGTTCAACTAAATAATTAACTACTTTGGCAATATCTGCACCGTGGATGAAGTGAAAGCTTCCGTCTGCCTTAAACCAGCGAATTAAACCTATCCATTTGGCGACAAGTGGCAAACCGGATGACAGGTGAGAAACTGGTTTTTCTGCGTCTCCTCCCAATACTAAGGTTGGGTAAAGTGCGGTAATCGGAGGTACATTTGTCAAGGTGGATAATTGCGTCATGCAATCGTATTTCGACCGAATATAATCTGTTCCCAGTGTGCCGGCTTCTGCGAGTAAGTTGTTGTCTCTACCGAGAATGCTGGCTGTTGAAAAATAAATTACTTGCTGGCACTTTTCGGGCGAAAGTAGTTGAATTAGGTGCAGGGTTTTGGTGACGTTGACATCAAAAACTTCTTGGGTTCCTCCCCAAGCTGTGGCGGCTAAAATTGCTACGTCTATTGTTTGCAGGAGTTCGGCATGGCGATCGATATCTTTCATGTCGCCTTGTATGATATGGATGCCGGGGCGGGCTTTCCAGTCAAATTTTAGCTTGTCTGGGTTGCGAACTAATAGGTAAAGTTCGTGGTTGGTCTCTTGAATCAAGGTTTCGGCCATGTAGTGACCGATACAGCCACTTGCACCCGTCACAAAAATTTTTTTTGGGCTCATTTTGCCGGAGGGGAAGAGGGGAGAATTTGAGGATTTTTAGATGGTAGGGAAAGGGCACTGCCGTGTCCTCTTTCCACGGTAGGGAAACGGCAATGCCGTGTCCCTACAAATATTGTGTGTTTTGTCCACAAATATTATGTGTTGTTGGCACGGAAGGAGACGGCAATGCCGTGTCCCTACAAATATTGTGTGTTTTGTCCACAAATATTATGTGTTGTTGGCACGGAAGAAGACGGCAATGCCGTGTCCCTACAAATATTGTGTGTTGTTTCGACGGTAGGGAGACGGCAATGCCGTGTCCCTACAAATATCGCAATCAAATCGCAAATTAAGCAGTAACTGCGAGCAATTTGTCGGCTTGTTTTGCGGTTTCAAAGAAGAAACGCACGTTATCTTCGGGAGTTCCCGGTAATACGCCGTGTCCTAAGTTGAGGATGTGTCCGCGATCGCCCGCTTTGCGAATTGTATCAAGAATTCGATCGCGAATAAACGCTTGAGAACCAAACAACACGCCGGGATCGAGATTTCCCTGAACGTTCATGTTGGGGCCCAAACGTTTGCGGGCGTCGGCCATGTCAACTGTCCAATCGACGCTGATGATATCGGCGCCGGATTTTGTCATGCTTTCGAGGAGGCCGCCACTACCGCTGACTAACAGAATTAGCGGGGTGTCGGGATGGGTTTTTTTGACTTGATCGAATACCTGTTTTTGGTATGGTAGGGCAAAGGTTTCGTAGTCCTGCGGGGACAGTTGGCCGGCCCAGGAGTCGAACATTTGCACTACTTGCGCGCCGCAGTCGATTTGATAGCGCATATAAACGGCGATCGCATCGGCGAATTTCGACAGCAACTGATGCAGTAAAGTTGGATCGGAAAATGCCATGTTTTTGATGATGGCATAATACTTAGAACCTTTGCCCTCAACGGCATAGGCGGCAAGCGTCCAGGGCGCGCCCACAAAACCGAGCACGGTGGATTTGTTGCCGACTTCCGCGCGCAGGGATTGGAGGATTGTTTTGATAAACGGCAAGCTTTCTTCGGGATTCAGCGGTTGGAGGTTGTCGATTTGCTCTTGAGTGCGGATGGGTTCGTGGATAATCGGGCCTTTGCCTTCGGCGATGTCCATGTCGATGCCCAAACCGGGCATTGGGGTGACGATATCGGAAAACAGAATTACGCCGTCGGGTTGAAACGCGCGCCACGGCTGAAGGGAAACTTCGATGGCGACTTCGGGAATTTCGGAACGTTCGCGAAACGAGGGATACTTTTCTCGCAAATCTCGATAAGCCTTCATGTAGCGACCGGCTTGGCGCATCATCCACACGGGCGGGCGGTCTAGGGTTTCGCCGCGGGCTGCCCGCAACAACAAGGGAACTTCATTTAATGCCGACATTTTAACTTTTCTCTACCTTAGATATTTCAATGCCTTTGGTAGCTTACCACTGTGCGATCGTCCTTTTCGATCGAAAATTCGGCGATCGGGCCGCACCAGCTATTTCTGACCTGCGTATCTGGATTCGGACTGACGCGGGGTTCAGAAACCGGGTTTTTGGCGATAATTCTTCGTCGCAGTCGGCAGATTCGCAAAAAAAACCGGTTTCTTTGGGTTTGATGGGTAGATGCCATTTATCTGTCATCGCAATGACAAGAAATAGTCTTCGCAATGACAACGAACAGCTTACCTAGTAACGCACACTCCGCCTACCGATACGCGACATCGATCGCGATCGCGATCGTACCAGTTATTATCATTAGGGCGATCGTCGTCGAATCTACTATTATCCACCCTCGCCGAGTCTAAATCTCTAGTACGCGGATTGTAATAATAGTCTCCCTGCGGATACTTGCGACTCGGTTCAGCGCAATAAGTCGCGTTTCTGTCACCATCTTCAAACCTTACTCTCACCATAGTACGTCTCACGCGACAATCAAGAGGCCGCAAGCCAAAATCATCTCGCAAAATCCGTTCTCCGTCGTAGTTGCGGTTGTTTCTGTTCCTGTCGTTTCTGTCATCCCACCTATTGCTAGCCCGCCTGTCGCCATCAATTCCCGCAACTTCTAGGGTGTAACTACCGCCCCTAGCAGCATCTTTTGCTAATACTAACAACTTGTAATCGCCGCTGCGGGGAATTTGATAATTAAAAGAACGGTCTTGGGTAAAAGCTACTTGTTTGTTGTTTCCGTAAAATAGTACCATCACGGGAGTAAAACCGCGACTTCTATCTGTATTTAAAAATACTTCAATGTTGTCGCCTTCCCGTGCGCTGAACGTGTATTCTTGACCGCGCAATTCTTCTGTCGGAGAGCCCGGTGTCCACATATTTCGGAAACGGTAAATTGGGGAAGTGCGGCGAATTACTCCATCTATGCGATCGTTATTTCGTATTTGTTCGCCAACCGCACTCGAAGAAATCCCCGTAAGTGCCAATCCTGTAACTAGCACAGCGGTAGTAATACTGTTTAACAAGTTGTGTTTTTTCATGTCAACCTCTGGAAAATTATAAATTTTTTTTGCCTTCTGGGCGCGGACATTTGCATACACAATCCATTTTAAATCTAATTTCTGCCCACCGTCTCAACCATTAGTCTCAACTTTCGTTATTTTGGGGTGCGTCTGGGCTGATTTTTTTAACCGCAGACTAATAATTTTTCCCCCGACGCAGCCTACAAACTTATAGACGTTGATGCAGCTTTTAAAGTTGCGATGTATCCCCACAAATCAGCAATCCCGATTCACCATCGATACTCGCCTCAATTCCCATTGGTAAAGCAGCGTTAACGCCCTCGTGACCAAAGGGTAAATCCGAGACAATGGGAATATTTAGGTCTAAAAGCCGATCGCGCAAAACTTCTTCTATGCTAAAAGTAGGAATCTGCGGGTCAATCTCGCAGCGGCTGAAACGCCCCAAAGCAATCCCCCGCACCCCTGCAAAAGCCCCCGCCATCCGCCACATAGTTAGCATTCGATCGACCCTGTAAGGAGCCTCAGAAACATCCTCAAATGCGAGAATAACCCCGGTCAAATCTGGTAGATACGGGGTTCCGAGCAAATGAGAAGCCACCGTCAGATTCGCCGGAAACAGCCGCCCCAAAGCCTTTCCACCGCCCCAACCTTTACCTTGCAAAGATTGTAACGGACGGCCTTCGATGCAGTCAAAAAGTCGATCGACAGACCAATCCGGTTCCGCGCCCAAAGTTGTCAGCATCGGCCCGTGAACGCCCCAAATCCCCAATTTGTCGTCATTCCACAGCAAAGCCGTAATGTCGGAAAAGCCGATTAACCATTTCGGCCCATGGGAATCGGGAGTGGGAAACTGAGAATTTGCCCAATCTCCCACTTTGCCTTTTTCCAAAAGTCGAGTGCTGCCAAAACCGCCTCTAGCACATAGAATACCGCGACAATCTGGGTCACTGAGGGCCTCTGCGAGCTGTCGGACGCGGTTTGTGTCGGAACCGGCCAAGTAGCCAGTGCGATCGTCAAAACCGGGTGTTAATTCAATGCGATAGCCGCGGGATTTCCAAATTTCCAAACCGCGTTCAAAGTTAGTTAATTCTCGCAACGCGCCGCTAGGTGCAATTACTTTGAGCAAATCTCCAGGTTGCAACCATTTAATGTTAGTCATTAGTTATTGGTTATTGGTTATTGGTTATTGGTTATTGGTTATTGGTTATTTGTTATTTGTTATACCATTTTTCTAAAGAGGTGGTATAGATGAAGTCTTAGCCCCCCCAAAGCATCGGGGGGGTTGGGGGGGTAATATCTAGCGATACTTTATGAAATTGGTATTAGATCGTGTTTGGTGAATCGATCGTAATTCCGTCGGGACGGGTTTTACAGATGATTTCTAACTGCAACAGACAATCTCGCAAACCCACCCCGCCTACTCATAAATACAAACCTACATTGTCGAATTTGAGGCAATTTTCAGGTTGATATGGGTTATCGGTTGTGGTTGCATCGGAATGATTTAACCTTACTAGGGCGCAGAGAACACAGAGGAAGACAATAGAGAGATGAATACAGGACGATGAAGTGGCGGGGCGGGTTTATCTAGATTGTTGATAATCGTTAGATATTGTCGGTTAAACCGCCCCTACGGGATCTGGTTAATTATTGATTTAGGAGTGAGTTTTTGAGATTGTTTGTTAATGATTGCTAAGGTAAAGTTAGAATTTCTACCCCGGAATCTGTCACGGCTAGGGTGTGTTCAAATTGAGCCGAAAGTTTTTTATCCTTAGTGATTGCAGTCCAACCATCGCCCAATATTTCTACTTCCCAAGTTCCCTCATTAATCATTGGTTCAATCGTAAAAACCATGCCTTTTCTGAGTTTTTTTCCTGTGCCCCGCTTCCCGTAGTGCAAAATTTCCGGTTCGGTGTGAAAAACGCGGTGCACGCCGTGTCCGGCAAAATTTCGCACTACCGAAAAACCCTGTGCTTCAGCATATTCTTGAATTGCTGCACCGATGTCGCCGGTACGAGCACCGGGTTTGACTTCAGCAATTCCTCTTCTCAAGCATTCTTCGGTAACTTCAACTAATTTTTTAGCTACTGGTGAAGGTGTTCCCACAAAAAAAGTTTTAGAAGTATCGCCGTGATAGCCATCAACTAAGGGGGTTACGTCTATGTTAATAATGTCGCCTTCTCTGAGAATTTGTTTGGCATTGGGGATGCCGTGACAGACTACTTCATTGACGCTGGCGCACAGAGATTTTGGAAAGCCTTTGTAACCTAAAGGAGCACTTTTTGCTCCGCGTTCTAGAGTCCAACGTTCGGCTTCGTCGTTAATTTGGAGGGTGCTAACTCCTGGTTTGATCATTGGTTCGAGATGCAACAAAAGTTGAGCTGCTAAGCTGCCGGCTTGACGCATTTTTTCTATTTCTCTGCTGGATAGCAGCACTAGACGTTCGGTTGGCATAGTTTTTTTCGGTCTTTTGTTGTGGTCGATTAGGAGTTTATTTAACTCAATTTTAGATGAAGTTTGAACTAGCGTTCAATCAATTTCTCAAGGAGCTCAGTCAGCGGAGATTTCTCACAATTTTGCTACTATTACTGATGCACCCTACTAGCTGCAATCGAGTTGAACCAGTGTTGAAATCGATCGCCCAAAGCTTCCAAAGAATATTCTACCTCTGCTTGTCGCCGGCAAGCGCTGCGGTCAATTTGGTCTAAACGGGCGATCGCACCTACCAAGCCATTTACGCTGTCAGGCTCCACTAAAAAGCCCGTGTGGCCGTCTCGAACAATTTCGGCGGGGCCCCCGCGCGCGTAGGCAATCACCGGCACACCGCACGCTAAAGCCTCGATCGCGACATTTCCAAAAGCTTCTACCCAGCGCGGTGTCATCAACAAGGCTCGGCACTGGCGGACTTGCTCTTGCATTTGGGTTGTTGTCAGAAACCCTAAATATTCTACCGGAGCATCAGGGTAATCTGCACAAATTTTTTGCCAATAATCCTCATCCTGCATTTTGCCCATAATTTTTAGGGGAAGGCCTGTAATTTTTGCTGCCGCCACCGCATCTTCTAAGCCTTTCTCCGGGGCGATGCGGCCTAGCCAAGCTAATTTTGATTGTGGTTGGCTGCAAAATTCGTACAGCGATAAATCTATGCCGCTTCCCAACAACTGACATTCTGCGGCAAAGGCAAAGGTTTCGGCTTGGGAAGCGGTGTAAACTCCGATCGTACCGGGAAATTGGGCGGCGGTTTGTTCAGCGACGCGATCGAGCGATCGCACCAGAGAGCCCATACTGATAAAATGGGCGATCGGAGTCCTAAAAAAAGGTGTCAAATAAAACGGCAACCAATCGTAGGCAAAATTAACAATCACATCCCATTCATCCTGAACTTGGCGCGCGTATTCCCACATATTCGCCAGCACAGCATCGGCGGGCATCACAATAGAATCATTGTAATCTTGTGTTTGGGCAGTTACTTGCAAATCTCCCGCTATCTCGATTACTGGAATTGATTCCAAGACTGAACCGACTGGTGCTACAACTGTTATTTTATGATCGCGCCGGTGTAATTCTTTGGCAATATTGAGGACTGTAAGTTCGACTCCACCGCCCAACCCCGAACCGAGTTGGCCGACAGAAGTTGATAAAAACAATAATTTTAAAGAGTTATTAGTAGTCATTAGTCATGAGTTATTGGTTATTGGTTATTGGTTATTGGTTATTAGTTATTGGTTATTGGTTATTGGTTATTGGTTATTGGTTATTGGTTATTGGTTATTGGTTATTGGTCATCAGTCATTTATTTTAGCATAGGATCGCTCGTCGTGTTGACTGTTAACTGTTAACTGTTGACTGTTGACTGTTGACCAATTCCCTGCGCGGGCCAATGCCCTGCGCGGGCCAATGCCCTGCGCGGGCCAATCCCTCCGCTTCGCTTCGCCCAATTCCCAATGACTAATCATCCCTTTCAGAACGAGGATGGATGCGATTTAACTGATTGATTGCCCAGCGAGCAGTCTCCTGAACTTCTGCATCTTGATCGTTAGTCGCGCGGTGCAATAAATAACTGATTTGATTCACCATTTCGTAAATTCGAGTCAAGTCGCGAATCGCATTTTTTCGCACTTCTGGGTTTTCATTTTGCAGCGAAATTGACCAGGCATTATTCATGGGTTTGAGCGTGCGAATGCCAATTTCTGAGACACTTGCCAAAATTAAACTGTACTGGTTTGAGTCGGAATTTGCTAGCAAATCTAGCAACGGTTCAACAGCTCTCGAATCTCCCTGCTGGCCTAGTTCCCAAATTGCTTTGCGCCTATAAGCTGGATTTCGGTGCTGCAAATCCTCAATCAGTGCTTCAATAATATCAACGTTATTTGTATCATCTGTTTGTGCAAGGGAAATATTTTTTTTCTTATTTGTCGCTAGCGAATCACCTCGATTAGTTGTTTCGGGAACGTTGAAACCTGTTTCTCTGTAGCCGTTGCTGTTAGTTTCAGAGGGCGCGCCGCGGGCATTAATTCGATCGCCCTCTAGCCCAGCATTCTCCGATTCGGATGCTCCAGATTCCAGGAGAGACGGTAAAGATCGATCGCTGTTGTCGAGACTGTGGCCTGTTGAAAAATCCACAGGGTAGACCAATTTTGCCCGATCGCGCGGATTGGTGGCTCGATAGTTTCTTGGGTTGCGGCGATCGACTGTTCCCCCTCGACGCCTAGAATTATTTGACTCGTCGTTGCCAACTAATTTCAGCATGATAAATACTGCCGCTGCCGTGATGACAACTGCAGCCAAACCCAATATTAAGAATCCCCGCTGGCGAGACAAAATGACGATTAGATTGGAGATTGCTTTCGGGATTTTGGAATTGGATTTTGGCGGTTGGGACGGCTTAGATTTGTTTTTATCCGCCACCGGAGAGGGTTTTGGAGCCTTGGAATCCGGGCGATCGTCCGCCTGAGCAATTTCTTGGGAAACAGCCCGGTACGAAGCATTGAGAGTTTGTGGTCTTCCGTCCGCACTTGGACTGAAGGCAGCGCCCAGACAGGCAAGACAGGTCAATAAACATAAAGTGGAGCGGTAGTGCGCCATAGGACTCAATCAGGGTTTTGAGAGGCAACGCCGCGTGACGAGCTTTAGTGTAACCTTGAGTTAGCTCGATCCTAGCTGCTATGAGTCCAACTAACTTACAAATACCACGGCTTTTCACAAAAAATCTTTAATCCAGATGGTAGCGATCGAGAATTCGATCGCACAATTGTCTCAATAACGGCTGCAGCAGGTAAAGCAGCGGCATCCACAAAGTCGATTGCTACACCTAACAGAGGCAACAATCGCCTCAGTTACCTGCTGCGATGCGCCGGCCGGCAATTGTTGCTTGCCGTCGATTTCTGACCCATAGCGTCCCACAAGCAAGAGTTTAACTGTTGCGTTGGCGAGTCGGTCGATCGCTTTTTGTCTCATCGAAATCGGGGTTTGGACGGGGAGGATTTGCTGCTGCAGCCATAAACCGGGTTTTTGAGTATATTTATGGTAGCGAAACCGCATATTTTTACTATGTTTTTTACTACGCACTTAATCCGAGTTAAATCGATCGGCATTTAATCCTGTTTCACAAAATCTGATATAAGATAGAACTAAATTTTTCGTGTGAGAGTAGAGGCATTTGTGAGCCAACAAGACATCTTAAATTTAGCAAAAGAAGGCGACCCAAGGGCGATCGCATTTCTGATCGGCCAAGCACTCCACAGCTTCGGAGTCACAGCTAAAGCCAGCCGGGAAAACGACACCCTGCACCTGCTGCTGGAAGCAGAACAATTACCCGCAGAAGAAGCCTGTCTGCGAGTCGCAATCAAAGGATTGCAAAGACTCCAAGCAAATAACGTTTACTCAGTAACAGTTTACGGGCGGCAGGTCGGTAAACAAATGCCCGCTTGGACTCAAACAGTAGAATTAAAAAAAGCCTTAACTTTCGCACCCATTAGTCTGGCCTCACCCGTTAGCGTAGCCGCAGCCCCAATTCCTGCCGCCGCAGGCCTACGTACAGCCCCAATTCCTGTGACTTTGCCAACCAGAGAAAAAACTCACAGTGTTGTCACCACAGCGCCCGCTCCAACACCCGAAAAATTTCCGCCCCAACCCCGGAAAATCCCAACTCCCAAACCCACAAACCAACGCCAGCCAAAGCCATCACCGCGCCCAAAGTTAGCCCGCACTAAAACTAAAAAATCTTGGCTGTCAGTCGGTGCCCTGAGTCTGATTCTCGTGCCGATATCCGGCTTTGTTTTGCGCGCTCAATTTCACAAATCCTCCAGCACCGCCCCCATTAATTCTATAACCTCAAAACCTGCGGTAAAACAAGTGCGTGAAGTGCAGCTATCGGGCAGCGCATCGACACCAGCACCAGCGCCCGCAGCCAAACCAGAACCCGCTCCAAAATCGCCCTCCCCCGCAGCACAAAAACCCGCCAATCTCCCCGCAACAGTCAGCATCAAAGCCGTTGGCGACATCATCCCCGGCACCAATTTTCCCTCCAACAAACTGCCAGCAAATAAGGAGCGTTTATTTGATTCGGTAAAACCGTACCTTCAAGGAGCCGACATTCTGTTTGGCAATTTTGAAAGCACGATGACCGATTACCCTTACAGTTCCAAAGGAGTCGGCGGACGAATGCTGTTTGCCTTTCGGACTCCTCCGAGTTATGCCAAAATCTTCAAAGATGTTGGTTTTGATATTTTGAATATTGCCAACAATCATTCCTACGATTTTAACGAGCAGGGATTTAAGGACACAATTAAAAACATCGACAGCAACGGCATGAAAGCAGTTGGCAAAAGAAACCAAATTGTTTATCAAAATGTCAAAGGCGTAAATGTTGCTTTTATCGGTTTCAGCAACTACGGCGAAGTTCACAATTCCTTACTGGAACTTAAAGAAGGGGCAGAACTTGTCAAAAAAGCGAAGCAAAACGCCGATATTGTAGTGATATCCGTTCATGCAGGAGCTGAAGGAACCGGAGCTCTGAATGTAAAAAATAGAAACGAATTTTTTCACGGAGAAAACCGGGGAAATATGGTTTTGTTTTCGCGAACGATGATTGATGCGGGAGCGGATTTGATTTTAGGACACGGCCCGCACGTTACCAGAGCCGTGGAACTTTACAAAGGGAAATTGATTGCTTATTCCCTGGGCAATTTTATGGGTTATCGCACTTTGTCCACAGCCGCAGAACTCGGTCAATCTCTGATTTTGGATGTGAAAATGACTCGGCAAGGGGATTTTGTTTCTGGTAAGATTATCCCCGTGGAACTTGACAAGCAAGGTATTCCGTCTGTGGATAAAGATTTTAGGAGTGTGGGGTTGATTCGCCGTTTGACAAAGAGCGATTTTCCCAACACTGGTTTGACAATTGATGACAAGGGACAAATTTTGAAGAAGAGTAAGTAGTTAGTAGTCAGTAGTCAGTAGTCAGTAGTTAGTTGACTGTTGACTGTTGACTGTTGACTGTTGACTGTTGACTGTTGACTGTTGACTGTTGACTGTTGACAACTAACAACTAACAACTAACAATTAACAACTAACAACTAACAACTAACAATTAACAACTAACAACTAACAACTAACAACTAACAACTAACAACTAACAACTAACAACTAATAACTAATAACTAACAATTAATAACTAACAATTAACAACTAACAACTACCAACTGCCAATTGCCAACTACCAACTGCCAACTCCCAACTGCCTAATCACAAGTCATTACTTTCAAAGCTTCTTTCATTTCGTCTGCTGTTGTCGTCGCCGTACCGAATTGACGCACGACAATGCTAGCCGCTAAATTGCCCAAAACTGCCGCTTCCCAACCGGATGCACCTACGCACAAAGCTAAAGTCATTGCTGCTACTACTGTATCTCCAGCACCGGTTACATCGAATACATCAGTTTTGTTAAAAGGGGGAATGTCCCAGCTTTGAATGGCAAATTCCCCGTTTTCACAAGTCGATGTTGGAGGAGGTGAGTTTTTGATGGCTTCGCCGTTCACCCTTTCAAACAAAGTCATCCCTTCTTCGCCGCGAGTAATTAGGATTTTTTGAGCTTGAGTTAAGTTCAACAAATCGCGTCCTGCTTGCATTAAAGTTTGAGGGTTTTTGATAGCATATCCGACTGCTTGTTCGGCTTCGGGCAAGTTGGGAGTAAACAGCATTGCTCCAGAATATCGCTGCAAATCTGTTTGAGCGTCTACGATTGTTTTGCCGGGAACTACTGCCGATTCGATCGCCAAATTGGTCAAAACTCCGTCGCCGTAGTCGGAACAAACCACGGCATCTACTGTCGGGATTTGCTGCCGGATGTAGTCTGCTAATTGCAACTGCAAGTCTAAATCCGGCAACTCGTCAGATTTGCGATCGACTCGGACAATTTGCTGAGTCACTGACTGTCGCGCGTGCCCGGAAATTCGAGTTTTGGTGACAGTCGGACGCTGCGAATCGATGAAAATCCCGCCCGTATCTATTCCCGCCGCCTCAAAAATACCGCACAAAGCCTTTCCCTGGTCGTCTTTTCCTACCAAACCGGCAACTTTGACTTTGCCTCCCAGTTTGGCCAAATTGTAGACAGCATTTGCGCCACCTCCGGGTAGTTGCCGAGTATTTTCGTAGCGCAAAATCAACACAGGTGCTTCGCGGGAAATTCGCTCTACTTGTCCGGTAAGAAACTCGTCCAAGGTCAAATCTCCGATCGCTAATACCTGCGCTCGATCGAAGCAGTCTAATCTTTTCAATAATTGCTCTGTTGAGGCACGCAGTTGAGGCAAAAAATCGGAATAGTCGTTAGTCATTAACCAAAAAAATGAGACTGAGGAGTTGATTGTTGAGCATGGGAGGAGCAGCACTTAAAAGTCCTAATAAAGATTAATAATTATTTCCTCCCTGATTTAATTTTTAACTGTTTGTTCATTGTCTCATTTGGATTTTGAGAAACCCGTTGCAGGCTGCAGGCGAGATCCCTCGCTCGACAAAATTGCAAATAATTGCATTAAGACTCAAGATCGAGTTTCACGGTGTAGCATTTTCTTTCTACATAAGTGCCTGCAAACAAACAGCAGAATTATTTCAATTTTTGCTTGATAATCGCAATCACCTGAGACATTTGTTTTTTGAGTGCATCAATTTCCGCTTGCATTTTTGCCATTTTCAGGGTCATCGCCTGAATGTCGGCAGTGCCTGCTCCTGAGCTTGGTGCTGCGGCGGCTTCGGGCACTGGTTTCTTTTTGGCCAGTACCATCGCCGATTTGATCGCCTCGGTTAGCTGCTTCTTCTCAAAGGGTTTGGCGATGAATGCAAAAAAATGCTTCTCGAAGGGTTTCGGAATTTTTTCCATCACCTCTTCTTCGCGACCCGACATGATCACCAAAGGTATCTTGGAAAGTTCGGCGTGGGCTTGCACTTTTTGATACACTTCCCAACCGCTGACTTTGGGCAGTAGGAAATCTAACATAATTAGATTCGGGCGGGCTTGGCGGATCAGTTTGAGTCCCTCTTCGCCGTCTTTTGCTTCTAGAACTTCAAAGTTACCTTGAGGTAACATTTCTCGGACTCGGACGCGGATGACTTTACTGTCATCGATTACCAAGATTTTTTGACCAGCCACGACTGACTCCTTCAGTAATGAGTGATGAGATTCGCAACCTTTAGTATATCCCTAACCGAATTCTACCCAGAATTCTGGGGAATATTGTTTTGCTGCAATGGCCGCCTGATTTTGATTTGGGGTGAGGCTGCTACAAGTTGAGGGACTTTGATTTCGGATACGATCGAATATATTAACTCGATCGCCCTTAAATTTTATGTCGCCCCAGACTCCTCAAACTCCTACTGTCAAAGCAACAGCCGCCCAAATGCGGGGTGAAATCGAAGCGATGCCGGAATGGCTGCGACGACCCCTTGGCAAAGCTAGCGAACTTTCCCAAGTGCAGAAAATTATTAAACAGCGGCAAATTCACACGATTTGCGAGGAGGGCAGATGTCCCAACCGGGGCGAGTGCTACGCCCAACAAACGGCGACTTTTTTGTTGATGGGGCCAACTTGCACCCGCGCTTGTGCTTTTTGTCAAGTAGATAAAGGTCATTCTCCAATGCCGCTAGACCCGGAGGAACCGCAAAAGGTGGCCGAGGCTGTGCAATTGTTGGGTTTGCGTTATGCGGTGCTGACTTCGGTGGCGAGGGACGATTTGCCGGATGGGGGTGCGGGTTGGTTTGCAAGGACGATCGCCCAAATCCGCCTCTTAAACCCAGATACTGAAGTTGAGGTACTGACGCCAGATTTTTGGGGAGGAATCGGTAGGGGCGGTGTCCCCGACGGGGAGAATTCCGACCTCGACGAGTTGCAGCGAGAGCGGATTCGGACGGTGGTGGAGGCAAAACCGGCTTGTTACAACCACAATATTGAGACGGTGCGACGCTTGCAAGGGCCGGTGCGGAGGGGGGCTAAGTACGATCGCTCGATCGGCGTCCTCCGTATTGTCAAGGAATTTGACCCAACTATTCCCACCAAATCCGGTTTGATGTTGGGACACGGGGAAACCTCCGCCGAGATTGTCGAAGCGATGGCCGATTTGCGGGACGCCAAGTGCGATCGGCTCACCCTCGGTCAATACATGAGACCATCTCTAGAACACCTCCCAGTGCGTAAATACTGGACTCCGGCCGAATTTGACCGTTTTGGGTCGATCGCCCGAGAGATGGGGTTTGAGCGCGTGCGATCCGGGCCTCTCGTCCGCAGTTCCTACCACGCAGGAGCGATCGATTGAAATCAATCTCAATTTAACTCGGTATAAACTCCTAGTTACAAAAAATAACACTAAAGGATTGTGCAAATATGCCACGCTCTCTGCTATTTGTGAATACAGTGACTTATGAATTAGGAGCTTGAATCATGGCAGAGATAGCAAAGAACCAATTAAAATCCGACTCCGTGATGAAAACGGGCAAATTCCCTTACACCTTTCGCGCAGCGTGGTTTCTGTTGCTGTTAGGTATCAATTTCCTGGTTGCAGCCTATTATTTCCATATCATTGAATAGTTCTGCCGCCTGAATTTTAGCAGACCCTGCTTTTGGGTAGCTCAAAGTCGGAGACGGGAAGAGTGGGAGAGTGGGAGAGGGGAAGAGGGGGAGAGTGGGAGAG